>JAVHRE010000190.1:0-17982 GCA_036171495.1 Bacteroidales bacterium | reverse complement strand
GAGCAAGCAGTGAGATCGCTTCGCTAAGTTCTTCGCTAATCACTCAGAATGACAACTTATTAATGTTTAATGATTAATGTTTAATGATTAATGTTTAATGTTTTACTTTTCATTTTTCACTTTATGAACTTTACAAACTTTTATCTTTGTATCTTTATGAACTTTACGAACTTTTTACTTTTAACTTCTCACTTTTCTTCAGAAGATTTATTTTTAAAAATATTTCCAATTCCTTTTTGAATTTTTGCAACCGTATTAATACCTCTTGAGAATATTTCGGAATTAACATCATTATATTCTTCAAATTTAGTTTCGCCCGAACCAATTGACGGATAAATCAGAATTAAATTATTTCCGATAAAATATTTGTCAATCATTTTTGGAATATTATCAACATTACTTTTATATGAAACTGCACCTTTGCGTGAAGTTACTATAACTATCAAATCATCTGAATTTACCAGTTTTGAAAATAATAAAAAATCATTGAAATTTACAAATTCTTTAAAAGCGTATATGATTTTATGATTTGTTTTTTCAACTAACTTATTTATTGCATCTTTAGTATTGTTGTTGCAAAAAAATCCGACATTAACACTTAATTCATTTGCCAAAAAAACTATTTTTTTAAACCAAATATAAAAACCCGATTCTAATTCCGACAAAGGAGGGCATAAAACTTTAATATTTTTGATTGTGTTTAATGGTTTTATATGGTTATAAAATATTATAGTTTTATTAGTTAAGCTTAAAGTACTTCCAATTTTCTGTAAAAAAACTTTATGAACAAAAGTTTCTTTTGTGGGCCAGCCCATAATAATAATATTAGCTAAAATTTCTTTTGAAGTTCTAACAATTCCATCTGTTAAGTTTATGGCAAGCGTAGCAATAGGATTCGTTTTAGTTTCTGATGCTGAAGCATATAGCACAAACTTATCTAATTTTCGTCTTGCTCTTACCATATTTATTTCAGCTCTGTAATCATTTTTAACAACTGATAAAATATTAATTGGGAATGGCGATTTTTTATCTTTCAAAAGAATAGCAAAATCTAATAATGGTTCAAGATTGTTAAAATTTGAAATTGAAATTAAAATATTTTCTTGAATTACAACTTTATCCAATTCGTTATCTTTAATATTATCTTGGTTGCTTGCAATTTTTTTTGCTGCGTTTTCAGTTACAAATGATGCAACTATGCAAGTAATTAATATTAAAATAATTGTGCCATTTAAAATGTTATTATCAAGAATACCTGCCTTGTAACCTACCGTAATTACTGCAAGAGTAGCAACGGCGTGCGAGCTACTTAATCCAAAAATTAAATTTCGTTGATCGGTCGAATATTTAAATACTTTTTGTGTAAAAAAAGCAGCTAACCATTTTCCAAAAATAGCAACAACCGACAATGTAAGTGCAATAAAAATTGCAAACGTACCATTAAAAAGAATTTTAATATTTACTAACATTCCAACACTTATTAGAAAGAATGGAATAAATAGTGCATTGCCGCTAAAAACTAAACGATTCATTAAAGCAGAAGAACGTGGTATTAATCTATTTAAAACTAACCCTGCCATAAATGCTCCTATTATTGGCTCTAAACCAGCTATTTTCGCTAAAAAAGCTGATAAAAAAACTATTGATAACACATAAACAAAGTGCGACATTTTTTCGCCTTCGGTTTTTGTAAAAAACCATTTTGTAACTCTTGGAATTATAAAAAACATTATAAAAGAAAATATTGTTACCGAAATTAACAGGCTTACCCAAAAGTTAGTGGTTAAACCACCAGAGTATGAGCCAACTATAATTGCAAGAATAATTAAAACAGCTGTGTCGGTAAAAATTGTTCCTCCAACTGTTGTTGAAACTGCCTGATTTTTACTTATTCCAAATTTCGATACTATTGGATATGCTACAAGCGTGTGAGTAGAGAACATGCTCGAAATTAAAATGCTTGCCGATATATCATATCTTAACAAATAGTAACATACAGGTATCCCTATAGATAATGGTATTAAAAAAGTAAAAATTCCGAACCCAATACTTTTATATTTATTCTTTTTAAACTCAATAATTTCGAGTTCTAAACCAGCAATAAACATTATGTACAATAATCCAATAGTTGCAAATAAATCTATTGCCGAATTTTTCTCAATAATGTTAAAACCATTTGGACCTACTATTACACCGGAAATTATTAGACCAATAATTCCAGGGATTTTTAATCTACGTAAAAAGATTGGAGAGAGTAATATAATAAACAGAATTAAAGAAAAGATTAATACCTGATTTTGAAAAGGTAAATGAAATTCTTTTATTGCTTCGTTAATAAAATTCACACTCATTATTGCACTCAGAAAATAATATTAGAATTTGCAAAGTTACAAATATATTCTGCTAAGCATAAGGGTATCTCTAAAAACTCAAATTCCAAATATCAAATTCCAAATTCCAAGGGGACTTAAGACTTGGGACTTGAAACTTGGGGCTTTGAATTTGATGTTTGGAGTTTATAGAGGTTACTATAATGGATGAATCATAGTATTTATGCATAAATCTTTTAATTCAAAACACCTGTTTTTATAGAACTTTTAACAGGAAGTTAGGCAAAAACTTTAATAATTAATCGTTAATCATTAACAATTAATCATTATTTAGGATGGTATGACTGCTTGGAAATAAGTTTGCCTGATTGAATAATTTTGCCATTATTAATCACTTTGTATAAATAAATTCCCGAAGGAAGATTACTTGTTTCAAGTGTAGTTAATTGTTGTGTAATTACTGTATTTATTACTTCTTCTCCCAAATCATTGAAAATCCTTAATTCGCAGTTATTAATTTGCGAAGCATCATTTATCATTATGGCTGCGAACGTACTGAAGGGATTCGGATAAATTGTTACCGAAAGGTCACCGACTGTAAAGCAATTAACTGCCGATATTTTAAACCATGTGGTAGTACCGTCATAATCCGTTTGATTTAGTCGGTAATATGCAACATTGCCGTGATAATCATAATCTGTAGTAGAATAATTTTTAACCTGATTGCTGTTGCCTGCACCGGAAATTTTGCTTAATTCAGTCCATATTACTGCATCAGAACTTTTGAATATAGTGAAGAAATTGTTATTTATTTCGGAAGCGGTAGCCCAGTCAGACTGACTTTGTCGCCATTGCATATTGCATCAAAACTGAGCAAATCTATAGGCAGAGGAGAAGCTATATTTGTAGAAGCCGGATAAAAGTCATTTGCAAGATTTGCCAGGCTAAGTCCTGTTCTGTTTATCTGCGGATTTGTTAAAGTTCCGGCATGTGCTCCATCAGTTCCTACTACGTTTCCTAATAATGTTAACCGTAAATCCGAAACATTGGATACCAAACCAAAACCTGTTCCCTCTACACTTAAATTAAATAGGACTTACGCAAAAAAAACAATATGACACGAATTGCACGAATTAAGTACAATGTATAAAGTATTATGACAAATAACATTACGTCATTCCCGCGAAAGCGGGAATCTCCCGAAGACGGGAACGACAAATAAACAGGGGATTATTCGCTTCGCTCATGAGACCGCTTCGCTTAGTTCCCGCCTGCGCGCATACGCGTCAAGCTAAGGATTTAAATATTTGGGCTAAAGCCCTTACAATATTGCTTCATGCCCCGACATAAATGTCGGGGCAATAAATGTCGGGGGGGCAGATTTGACAACTTTTAAAAAGTTGTCAAATCTAAAAAACGGCATTGTTAGAGATAAGCAAAGATACCAATGTAAGGAATGCTTCGAGACCCTTGACGAACAAGTGTTTCAAGCTAAAAATTAATTTTTAGCTTGACGCCAATGCGCCTGCGCGGGAATGACGAGTAAATTCAGTATGACGGTTTTTATGGTTTTTAGAGATGCCCTTATTTTGGCAGCGAGAACCAAAAAGTTGCTCCTTCGTTTAATTTGCTTTCTGCCCAAACTTTTCCGCCGTGTTTATTTATAATGCGTTGAACAATTGCAAGCCCTACACCGGTTCCTTCAAAATCTTCGCTTTTGTGAAGCCGCTGAAAAGCGTTAAATAATTTGTTTTTATATTCAGAATTAAAGCCAACGCCGTTATCTTTAACAAAATAAACATTATAATTATTTTCTTCCAAACCGCCAATTTCAATAATTCTTTCATCTTTGGGGCGGGTAAATTTTATTGCGTTAGAAACTAAATTTATCCAAACCTGTTTTATTAACTCCGCATCGGCAGTGGCTTGTGGGAGTTTATTTATTATCAATTTATATTGGTTTTGTTGTTCAGGTAATAGCGTTTCTTTAATAACAAGAACTAACAAAATGTTCATATCAACAAGTATTTTACGCAATTCGCTTCGGGTAGTGCGTGAAAGTTCAAGTAGCGAAGTAATTAATTTATCCATATTTTTAGTATTCTGACTAATAATATTGAGTAGCCGTTTACCTTCGTTATCTAAAGTGTTTTCATATTTTTGATTTAATGCTTTCGAAAACCCCCCGATAAGTCGCAATGGAGCTCTTAAATCGTGAGAAACAGAATAAGCAAAAGCTTCGAGTTCTTTGTTAGCTTCCTGCAATTGAGCAGTACGTTCAATTACTCGTTGCTCAAGATTTTGATTAAGTTTTATAATTTCTTCTTCTGCTTTTCTTTGTTCAGTTATATCCATAAAAGTTACAACTGAACCAACAATCTTCCTATTTTCTAATTTCGGCATACTGGTATATGATACATAGAATCCCGAACCATCTTTACGCCAAAAATATTCTACACCAAAATTTGTTGTTCCATCTATTAAGGTTTTAAATACTGGACATTCCTTTTCAGGGTAAGGTGTTCTATCAGGGTGGGAATAATGCCATGTTGAATGACTATGTTTTCCAACAAGTTCTTCAATTGTATAGCCAAGTAACTCAGCAGCTTTTGGGTTTACAAAAGTATGATTACCAGAAATATCTAATCCGAAAATTCCTTCGCCTGCACAATCTAATACTAATTTTCTCTGATAGTTAAAGTAAATAGCTGCCTCTTCAGCTTTTTTACGTTCGGTTATATCAATTGTTGTTCCCTGTATTCCAAAGAGTTTGCCATTCTTATCGTGTAAAAGTTTAGCTCTAATTTCAACATCTATAATATTACCATTTTTGCAAAACTCTTTTACTTCGTAAACTCTTATTTCGTCGGGATGCATTAATTTTTTATAATCTAATTCGATGGCTTCTTTTATTTCTTTCATTATAAACTGATACGACTCGGGAATAAAATATTGCTCAAGAGTTACATTTAAAGCTTCTTCGGGAGTATATCCCAATACTTTTTCAACAGATGAAGTAATATAATTTAATTTAAGCGATTGCAAATCCATTGTCCAAATTATATCTGTTGAATTTTCTGCTAACAATTTGTACTTTTCTTCCGATTTTATTAATTCTGTTTGTGTTTTTTTATGTATTTTTTCTTTTTCTAAAAATTCAACAGCAAACGAAATATCATTCGATACTTCAATTAATAAATTAATTTCCTGCTGGTCGAAAAAATCAATTTCGCCGGAATATAAATTAAAAGTACCAATTGTTTCGTCAAACAATATAATTGGCAAAGCTATAAAAGATTTAAAACCTGATTTATTAGCTTCGTCAATCCATGGAAGCATTGCTAAATCTACTTGAACATTGTTGGAAAAAGCATAAAAGCCGGTTTTAATAGCTTTTGCAATAGGTCCTTTAGAACGGATTTCGTCGTTTAAATCAATATCAATTTTTTTTAAATAATTGCCCGCATCGCCTTCATAATTAATTACTTCAACTTTATTAGTTTTTTTGTTTATTTTGCCAATCCAAACCATTTTAAACTCGCCAATATCAACAGCAATTTTGCATACACTATTATATAGTTCGTTAATGCTTTTTACTCTTACTAAAGTTTTATTTATATTGCTGATTAAAGCATAAATACGATTAAGTTTTATAATTCTGTTTTCGGCAATTTTACGGTCGGTTATATCCCTAACAAATGAAACAATTATTTTTTTATCTTTAATATTAAGTGAAGTTACAGTAGCTTCTATATTAATAATTGTTCCATTTTTATGAAAATGTGTTGTTTCGAAAGTGTAAGCTTTGTTTTTTAAGATTTCTTCTGTACGTTGTTTTATTAGTTTTGATGATTCGGGTGTGCATATCTCTTGCAAAGTCATTCCATTCATTTCTTTTTGAGCATAGCCGTGCATTTTAGCAAAATTTTCGTTAACTTCTATTATTTTGCCGTTTGGAAAGTGATACATAATTCCTTCGCCGGCTCCATCGAATATGGTTTTGTAGCGTTTTTCGCTTTCTAACAATGCCATTACACTTTGATGATTTTGCTTATAATAATAATATTGTTGTCGTTTCCACAAATAAAATAAGATAGAGCCATAACCGGCAATAATTATTGCAACAAATAAAATTAATTCCCAAAGTCTTTCTGTTACAGGTGCGTTTGCTTCATCAGTATTTATTTTTGAAATAAAATACCAGGGTGTGCCATTAATTGGTTTAATATATGCAATTACTTTATTTCCTGAATAACCAATCCCATCAACTATACCTTCTTTTCCTAATACAGCCATTACGGCAGGCAGGTTTTTATTATTTATAGATATGCGAAAGTTTAGTGCAGCATTTTCTTTAAATCTTAAATTATTTAGAAATAACACATTGTTACTGTCCCTGCGTACTATAAAGGTTTCTGCAGTTTTACTGTTATAAGGAGAAGATTTTATAAAAGGAAAAAGATATTTTTCGGGGTTAATGTAAAGTTTTATTGCAGCGATTACATGTTTATTATTATCATTTACAGGTATTAAAATTCCCAATTTAATTGAATTAGATATGTTGTCTTTTTCGAAGTCATGAAAATAAATATCATTTGAATAGATTAATCGTTTAATTTCATCAGAATGGCTTTTTTTACGACTGTAAACATACTTCGGATACGAAAAAATTTCATTTCCTATTGTATCAATTAGTGAAATATTTTTATATTCATTATCGAACACAATATAATCGAACATTTTAGTTAAGTATTCTTTTGTTTCAATATCGTTTGTGTTGGTTAAAAATTTTTGTACTAAACTTTGTATTCGCTTATTATTATGAAAAAATTCAGCATCTTTTATCCTTTCGTTCCGCCATTGCGTTATGTTATTAATTTTAAGTTCCGATATTGCTGTTAGTTGTTTCTCAATCTCAACACGATGTTCTTGTTTGTAATTGCGAAAATAATAAAAGCTGATAGCAACAGATAATGTTGATAATATTATGAATAGCAGAATAAAAGATAATGGTATTTTTTTTAATTTATCGTTTTTCATATTTTTTTAGATGCTGATTTACACGGATTTTTACTGATTTTAGATTTATGATATTTGATTGTTTGAAAGTTAGTTGCTTATTTTTCATCGTTTTCTGTTTTACATTTATTGTTAGCATTGGAAACCAACTATAGTTTTATGCCATTCTGAATCCTTCGCTTTTTGTCATTCTGAGCAGAGTGAAGAATCTCTTTTACTTGCTCAGGATAAACTTCGTGAAGAACTTAGCGAAGCGATCTCACGAACACCTTGAAAATAAAATTAAAATGTGAGTAATCTATTTCACTCTGATGATATAGATGTTTCGCTAATCACTCAACATGACAAAAAAATAAAACCTATACATAGTTACCAAAACCTTATTGTTAATTGTTTTAAATATTTCTGTTTTTACAAATTATTTCTATCTGTTTCTATTTATTTCATTATTTGATTTTATTAAAAAATATCATTCTCGTTTTTAACTTCTTGAACTATACCAAAATCCTTTATTATTTTTAATAGTATATTTATATCAACCGGCTTAGTTACATACTCGTCGCAGCCTGCTTTAAAAGCTTTTTCTTTATCGTCGGGCAATGAATAAGCCGAAACGGCAATTATAGGAATATCGTTTCTTAAAGCTTTAATTGTTTGAGTAGCAGTATATCCATCCATTACCGGCATTTTTAAGTCCATTAATATTATATCTATTTCGTGATTTGTCTGAACAAATTCAATTGCTTCTTTACCATTTGTAGCTTCATATATTGTAGCGAGAAAATTTTCTTTAATCACATTTTTGGTGTACATCATATTAATATAGTCATCTTCAACTAAAAGGATATTTGGTTTGTTAATTTTTTTATTATTTTTATATGTTGTTTTTAGTTTTGCATCTTCAATATTTCTTAAAGGAACAGATACATAAAAAGTTGAGCCAACATCTATTTGTGATTCTAACCATATTTTGCCATCTAACAATTTTACAATTTCTTTGGATATTGTTAAACCCAAACCACTGCCTGCAATTACTCTACGTTTTTCGGTAGTAATTTGCCTAAATTTTTCAAAAATAATTTCATGATATTCTTCACCAATTCCATCGCCGGTATCAGTTATGTATAATTCGATAAATTCATTTTTAATGTTATACCCAATAGAAATTTTCCCTTTTCTTGTAAATTTAATTGCATTATCAAGCAAATGTTCAAAAACTTTTTGTAATAAATCGTGGTCAGAGTATGTTTTAAAACTTTTTAAATCATCCGGAAGAATTGTTTCGTATTCAATGTTTTTTTGCTTGCATAGCTGTTTGTATTTAAACGACATTTCGTAAACTAAAATATTAATATCAAACATTTTATTATGTACTTTCATGTTGCCTGATGTTAATTGAGACATATCCATATAATTAGTGATAGTATTAATTAAGCGGTTGCAGCTTGTATTTAAAAAGTCGAAATATTTATCTTTTAATGTTTGGTCTAAATTAGGACGTGTCATTAGTCCTCCAAAGCCAAGAATTCCATTTAATGGTGTGCGAATCTCGTGTGAAATGTTATTTAAAAAAGCTGTTTTTAATTTATCGCTTTCTTCGGCTTTCTCTTTTGCTTTTATAAGTGCATTTTCCATGCGCTTGCGTGAAGTTATATCCTCTTTAACAGCAATAAAATTTGTAATTTTTCCATCATTATCCTTAATAGATGAAATTGTAGCATATTCCCAATATAACTCGCCGTTTTTCTTTTTGTTTAAAAACTCGCCTTGCCATTCGTTTTCTTCTAAAATTGTTTTCCAAAGTTTTTCATAAGTTTTAACAGGAGTTTTTCCTGATTGTAAAAGTTTTGGATTTTTTCCAATAAGTTCATTGAAGCTATAACCAGTAATTTCAACTGTTTTTGAATTAACATATTCAATATTTGCATTTAAGTCGGTAATTACAATTGAAGCAGGACTTTGCTCTGCAGCAATTGATAGTTTTTTAATCAGCACATCAGATTTTTTTCGTTCAGTAATATCGCGTGTAACGCCATGAATTCCTATTAGTTCGTTATTATAGTTAAACCATGGTGTAATTAATATTTCACCCCATTTTGTATCACCATTTTTGCATATATATTCAAGTTCTAACTTTATGTGGTAATTTTTTAAAACTTCTTCACGTTCGGAATATCTGCTAATTTCTTTGAACATTGTTAATTTTGCAATATTAGCCGATTCGTGAGTAAAGCGGGCATCGAAATTTTGGTTTAAATATTCATTAACAGTAAACCCTGTAAAATTAATTATAGATGGTGTTACAAACAGACTTTTTCCATTAAGGTCCATTAACCAAATAACATCGGTAGTTTTTTCTACTATAATTCTATAATTCTCTTCGCTTTTTCGCAAAGCTTTATTTGCATTTTCTTTTTCTGTACGCAAACGAGCATTTTCTAATGCTTCATTAATTGCAAATGGTAGTCGTTCTGAATGTCCTTTTATTATATAATCGGTAGCTCCGACTTTCATGCAATTTACTGCAGTAGTTTCGTTTACCGAACCCGTAAGTATAATAAATGGAATGCATGGGCAAATTTCTTTTGCAATTATTAAAGCTCTTAATCCATCAAATTCGGGCATGATATAATCAGAAATTATTATTTCGGGTTTAAATTCTTCGATGGCTTTTTTAAATTCGGGTTCGGTTTCAACTCTGATTGCAAAAAACAACAAACCTGAGTTTTTAAGCTCAAGCACCGTTAACTCATAGTCTGCTGGCATGTCTTCTACAAACAATATTTTTAATTCTTTTTCCATAGTTTTTCAATTTTAATTTGATTTTACGATAACAAAAAATAAAAGTTGATAAGTATTATTACCTGTTTTTTCTTTTTAATACTATTCTATTAACACAAATGTAATAGTTTTTGAATATAAATTTTATGGCTTTAAGTAATTTTAGACTTAACCACATACATGAAATATATTGCTGATATTAAAGCAGATACAGATGTTACTATAAATGTAGCAGTTGCACTGAAATTATACCATAAAAGACCAGCAATTGTACTTGCAAGCATAATGCAAACGCTTTGAAAGGCTGTAAATGTTCCGATTGCTGTAGCTGTTTCATTTTTATCTGCAATATTGCTAATCCATGCTTTGCTTATTCCTTCGGTTGCAGCAGCATATATGCCATAAACAAAAAACAATAAGAAGAAAACATACAAATTGGAATTAAATGCAAACCCAAAATAAACTACCGAAAACAATAATAAACCAATAACAAAAATTGTTTTTAATCCAATTTTATCTGCCAATATTCCAATAGGATATGATAATAACGCATAAATTAAATTGTAAAAAATATAAGTTCCAATAACCCATGTATCGTTTAATCCTGCTTCTTTTATTTTAAGCAATAAAAAAACATCAGAGCTATTAAAAATTGTAAAAAAAAGCAAACCAACAACTATTCTTCGGTAAACAGGGCTACTTGTTTTCCAGTATTTTAGAAATGAAAAAAATGAGACATTCTTTTTAATGCCTGTTTTTTTAGATTTCTCACGTATTAATAAAGTTAAAATTATTGCTACAACCCCCGGGAAAAATGCAATATAAAAAAGAGTTGTATAATGTGCGGGGTTATAATACAAAAAAACCAATGCCATTATTGGTCCAATTGCCGCACCAAGAGTATCCATTGAACGGTGAAAACCAAAAACTCTACCTTTTGTTTCGGGAGTAGCTTCATCGGAGAGCAATGCATCACGCGAACCTGTACGTACACCTTTTCCTAAACGGTCGAGTGTGCGTGCAAAAAATATCCAGATTGGAAATGTAAAAATTGCAAGTAATGGTTTTGATATAGCACTTAGTCCGTAACCAATCTGAATAAAAGGCAATCTTTTGCCTTTTGCGTCTGATAATTTTCCAAAATAACCTTTACTTAAACCGGCAGTTGCTTCGGCAACGCCTTCTAAAATTCCTATTAATATTATTGAGAAACCAATCGTTTTTAAATAAATTGGCATTATTGGATAAAGCATTTCGCTTGCTATATCTGTAAATAAGCTAACAAGCGATAAAACCCAAACGGTTTTAGAAAGATATTTCATTATAAATTTTTTGTAAAATTATTTAAATAATTTGATACAAAAATTAAATTGTATATTTGCTTATTATATAAGAAATAAATTTAGTAATAAAATACTAAATCATTATAACATAGGGTATATTTGCACTTAATAAAATATAAATTAAAGTGATAAACCAAAGAACAGAACTAATTACAAAATATAGGGAAAAAGTCAAATCTGCCAACAAGGAATTAACAAAGAAAGAAGCGTTCAAAGATTTGCTCAACCGTTTGTATTCTGGCGAAAAAGAAATTGAAAAAATAATTGATGCTATTAGTGCAGGAGCTGAAAAAACAGTCCTCAATATTCCCCGAAAAGACAAACTACATAAAGGAAGTGCCGATACTCTTTACAATAAAATAATCATTGAATTTGAGAATGACCTTAAAGTAAGTTTGAAACATGCTAAAGAACAATTGGCAGGTTACCTCTTAGGACAATTCAATTCGGGCGAAGGATACAACTTCACTCTCATTGTTTCAGACTTTATTACATGGAAGGTATTTGCACTTGATGTTTCGCAGCTTGACCTTTTGGATAACTTAAAAGAAGATGAATTGAAATTAAATGAAGTTGTTAGTGCCACATTTTTACTCACAGAACATAATACAGAAGATTTTTATTACTGGATTGACCGTTTTCTTTTCAAAGAACAAAAACAACGTGCAACATTAAAACGTATTGAAGAATCATTCGGCTATCAAAGCAATGTATTTATTGAATCGTTTCTTGAATTGAATAAACACTTCAACGATGTAAAAAAATATGGAGAAGTGCAGGTTTCTTATGAGCAATGGAAAAAATTTCTCTCCATCGCCTACGGCTCATTTGATGCAAGCGAAAATAATTTTCTTATCCACACTTATCTTAGTGTGTTTTCAAAAATGTTGGCATATACAGTAGTCAGCAATAACGATTACATTGATGAAGAGGAACTAAAAGGAATTATTAATGGAAGTATATTTAACAAATACAACATTCAGAATTTTGTTGACAACGATTTTTTTCACTGGATAGGTAGCGACAGAGATTTTCGGGGTCTTAAAAAAGTTTTCCGATTGATAGCACAGGAAATTTCCTCTTATGATTTCAATAATGTGGATGAGGATATTCTCAAAGGTGTTTATCAGGAGTTAATTGACCTTGACACCCGGCATGCTTTAGGGGAGTATTACACACCCGACTGGCTTTGCGAAAGAATTGTAACCGAATTTCAGTTTAAAGCAAGCGACAAAATATTAGACCCTGCATGTGGCAGTGGCTCATTTCTTCGTGCTGCTATTCACCGTGTTAAACAATTGAACCCGAAAATTTCTATTGAAGAATTAAGTAACAATATATATGGAATTGACATTCACCCTTTGAGTGTGCAGATTGCAAAAACTACAATGCTTATTGCTTTGGGCAAAGATATTACCAAAGCAAAAAAACCTATTCACATCAATATTATTTTAGCAAATACTTTACTTGCGCCAGAAGGAGTGCAAAATCTTTTCGGTGGCGAGTTCATTATGCAAATTGACAAAGAAAAACTTTGGCTCAACACACATGTGTTTCAAGATGTGCATTTGTTTGATGAAGCCCTTGAAGTTTGCGAGGACATAGCCGAACAATCAATGCACAAGAAAAAAGAAACCAAACAAACTTTTGAAAACAATTTGCGGAGACAATACAAAAACGGTGGACTAATTCCGCAAGTCATTGATAGTTTCTATAAGATATATGAAACACTCAAATCGGTAAAAGAAAAAGGCAGAGACAGTATATGGAAATTCATAGTACAGAATCTTTACAAACCATATTTCTTAAACAAGAAATTTGATTATGTAATTGGTAATCCACCATGGTTCACTTATAGTTCAATCAAGAATGAAGAATATCAAAACCAGTTAAACCAACTTGCCGAAAAATACAATGTGAAACCATTGAGAGTTGCCAATTTTCCACACCTTGAAATTGCGGCAATCTTTTTATCCTATTGCAGTAGTTACTTCTTAAACGATAATGGAAAATTATCTTTCGTTTTACCAAGAAGTTTTTTTAGTGCCGACCACCACGACAATACAAGAAGCGGAAAAGCAAAGGGTTTTCGATTAACCCAAATTTGGGATTTGAATGATGTATCTCCTCTCTTCCGTATTCCAAGCTGTGTTTTATTTGCTGAAAAAGCCATAGTAAAGAGGGCATTGCGATTAACCGGACTTGAAGGAATTTCCTTTTCAGGAAATTTACCCGCACATAATTGTAATCTTATAACAGCAAAACCAAAACTTAATGAAGATTCACACAAATGGTATTATATCAAGCAAGGTAAATCCTCTGCTTTCTCTATGCGAAAGGATAAAGCACTACTGGGAGAAAATCCATATAGAAAACTTTTTAAACAAGGTGCTACAATTGTTCCCCGTGCTTTTTATTTTGTTGAACTGAATCAGGAAGTTCCGCCCGATTTTGAAGAAAGAATAGTGAATGTTAAAACTACTGAAACACTTAATGGAGACGCTAAAGCGCCATGGAAAGGACATTCATTCAAAGGACAAATTGAAAGCAATTTTATTTTCCGAACTGCACTTTCAAAAAGCATCTTACCTTTTGCACTTTATAAACCCGATTTAGTTGTACTGCCAATCAATATTGAACAAAATAAGGAAAAGAAAAAAATAATAAAACTTCATTCAGCAGTTGACCTTTCGCATGAAGGGTACAGATATGCTGCAAAGTGGTTCACAGATACAGAAAACATTTGGGAAATTAATTGCACAGAAAAAAATAAAAAAATTTCTTCGGAAAACTATTTAAACTGGCAAAACAAATTAACCAGTCAAAATTTGAATACTCCTTATTTAGTTCTTTACAATGCTTCTGCAAAAGATGCAAACTCTACGATTGTAGAAAGGAAAGATTTTGATTTAGAATTTATTATTGACTCTACTGCATATTGGATTGGTACAAACTCAAAATTAGAAGCATATTATCTGACTGCAATTCTTAATTCTCCAACACCTAACTTAATGATGAAAGATTTTCAGGCAAGAGGTTTATTTGGAGCAAGACATGTTTCAAAGAAAATCCTTGACATTTATTATCCTAAGTTTGACGACCAAAATAAAATGCATTTACAACTTGCAAAGTTAAGTGAAGAAGCCCACAACAAAGTTTCGCAATTTCTTAAAGGCATTAACCCTGACCAAAAAATTGAAGGAATACATTTAGGTAAAGTTCGCTTAGACATAAAAAAACATTTAAGCAAAGAGATGGAAGAGATTGATAAATTGGTAAAACAAATAATTAGATAGTTCTACTTAAAAATATTATCACCACACTACTTTATCACTGTCAAACGGATTTCTTTTTTAACGAACAAACCATCTGAACAAAAGAAATAATCCACCGGAAAGTAATGTTGTTACCGGAATTGTAACAACCCATGCTATTAAAATATTTTTAACAGTATTGTTTTGTAAGTTTTTAAGTCCACCATGCGAAACCATGCTTCCAGCCACACCTGAAGAAAGCACATGAGTAGTACTTACCGGCAATCCTAAAACACTTGATAACCCGATTGTACCTGCAGTTACTAATTCGGCACTTGCACCTTGAGCATAAGAAAGATGTGACTTCCCTATTTTCTCACCTATTGTTACAACAATTCGTTTCCAACCAATCATAGTTCCTAAACCAAGCGATACAGATATTAATAAAATCACCCACCATGGAGCATATTCGGTATATTCAGTTAATTCTTTCACGTTTTTTTTGTAGTGAATTTCTTCTTTTTTGGTAAGATTGATAGTGGCAATATTTTTTATTGTTTCGCTTTTAAAAAATTTATCACTTAACTTAGAAATTAAAAGTATATTTTTTCTTACTCCAAATCTATCGACATAAGAAATTTCATCAGGTCTTGATTTATCAAGAACAAATTTTATAGATGCAATTTTTGTTTTTAAATCATTATAAACTTTAAAATCTGCACTGTTTAATTTAACTGTATCAATTTTTGCAATATAGTTTCCAAGATAACGAATGTTTCCATCCATATTAGCAGTAGTTTTTGATGAATCGAGTGCAAATTGTGCAGGTAAAAAGGCAATAAGAATAATCATAATTAACCCAACACCTTTTTGTCCATCGTTTGAGCCGTGCGAAAAACTTACACTTGTACAAGTTAAAACAAGAAATAAACGTATCCAGAATGGAGGTTTTTTAACAGGGTCGGGCTCATCAAAAAACTTTTTCTTTTTAATAGTTTTCTTAAATATATACATTAAAAGCATTGTCAAACCAAAGCCTACAATCGGTGAAATCAATAATGAAAGTCCGGCATCTGTAACTTTTTTCCAATTTAAAGCCACGCTGCCATCAACAGAAATAAACATAAATGCAATTCCAACACCGAAAATTGAACCTATTAAAGAATGAGAACTCGAACACGGAATTCCATAATACCAGGTAAAAAGATTCCAAATAACGGCAGTTATTATTAAAGCGGCTATCATTGCTACGCTATGATAAATATTTTGGTCAACAAGAGCATCTATTGGAAGCAAGTTTACTATGCCCATTGCAACGGCAATTCCTCCAAAATAAACACCGATAAAATTCCACATCCCCGACCAAATTACAGCAACATGTGGACTTAATGAACGCGTATAAATAACTGTTGCTACAGCATTTGCTGTATCGTGAAACCCATTTATAAATTCGAAAGCTAGAGCTGCAAGTACTACTAATACAAGCAAAATTGATAATCCAATTGTTAATCCAAACATAAATTTGTTTTTTTAATTTATTTTACAAAATAATATTTTTAATTTCAATTTAATGTGAATTTAAGGTTAATTTATTGTTAAGTTTAATCAAAAGAATTCCTCGCAGCTCTGCTGCGGGGTAAATAAAAAATATTAGCCACAGATTCGCAGATTATTTTTTTTGTTATTGTTTTCAATCTGTGAATCTGTGGCATTTTTGTTATTTTTTTTAGATACCTCGAGGCTCTGCCTCGGGGTAGTTTAATAAATAAATTTTTTAACATTTTTTTAATATTAATAGATGTTAAAAAAGTTGACTTTTGCGTTTTAACATTATATTTTTGTAAATAAAAAATTATATTATGAAAACATTATTTTATTTTAAAATATTTGCAGTATTATTTGTTATAATATCTAATTCAAATAATACACATGCTCAAAATAAAAGCGAAAGTAAACCCGATGTTCATATAAACGTAAACAGAGAATTTGACAAAGATGGAAATATAACGAAGTATGATTCAACCTACACTTGGTCGTGGAGTAGTGATGGAGGTCAAAATATTAACGATTCAATTTCTGCAAAATTTCCGGATATTATTAATAACAAAATGTTTTTTAAAAATCCATTTAGTAACCAATTTAGTTTCTTTAACGACACAACATTATTTGATAATGACTTAATGTTTGGAAATTTTGAAAAACAGATGCAGGATATGATACAGCGTCAACAGCAAATGTTTGATGAGATATACAAACAATTACCTGATTCTATTGAAAATAAAAAGAACGACAAAATAGAGCTTCAACAAAACAAACCACAAAATAAAGGAATAGATTTATAAATTTTGTCGTTGTTTAATTGCTTCAAAAAGTAACACACCAGTAGCAACAGAAACATTTAGTGATTCGATTGTTCCAAACAAAGGAATTTTTACAGCAATATCAGCATTTTCTAAAACAGAAGGTTGAACTCCCAAATCTTCGGACCCCATTATTATTGCAGTTGGAAGGGTTAAGTCAGCTTTAAAATATGGAGTTTTTGCTTTTTCGTTTGCGGCAATAATTTGAATTCCGCTTTGTTTTAAAAATGTAATAGTTTGGTTAATAGATTTTTCGCGGCATATTTGAACTATATTTAAAGCACCGGCTGAAGTTTTTACCGCATCTGCATTAATTGTTGCAGCACCTTTAATTGGAACTATAATTGCATGAACACCGGCACATTCGGCAGTGCGAACAATTGCACCAAAATTTCGGATATCTGTAATACTATCTAAAATTAAAATTAAAGGAATTTCGCCCTTCTCGAATATTGATGGAATAATTTGTTCGATGTTATAATAACTAACTTCTGATATATAGGCAATTGCTCCCTGATGGACTTTTGAAGTTATTCTGTTTAATTTTTCATTTGGCACAAATTGAGTTGGCACGTTATTTTCGCGGGCTAAAGAAAATAATTCTTTAAATAATTCACCCCCTGCCTGCTTACTTAAAAACAGTTTTTCTACCTCTTTTCCGGCACGTATTGCTTCGATAATTGAACGAATTCCGTAAATTAAATTCTTGTTTGTTTCTGACATTATAAATTAATATTTACTATTGTTTATTGTTATACATTGTCATTCAGTTATCATACAGTTGTTTGTATTGCGATTGAATGACTATTGAGTGACTATTGTTTTTCTGTTTTTACAATGTATTTCTATTTATTCCAACTTTTTACTTCTAACTTCTATTTTCTAACTTCTATTT
>JAVHRE010000189.1:0-3863 GCA_036171495.1 Bacteroidales bacterium | reverse complement strand
AGATGCCAAATTAATTCTTGCAGTTACTAAATCGTCTTATACTGAATTTATAAAATCCGGTTATTCGTATGCTATTCCAGTTCCTTATAATAAAGAAATTGCTATAAGTTCCATTCAAGGTGAAATTGTTAAAGATTTATTTTTTTATAATTCTTTGCAATCTATTAAAGGTATTATTAATGAAACTGTAACAAAATGATAGAAGTTTTGTTGATATCAGATAAAGGAGGGACCGGTAAATCGTCGGTACTTAAAGCTTTGCAGGAAATTTATTATAAAGAAGCTGTTTTTGCCGATTGTTCATTTTCAATAAATTATAATAAATATACAATTATTAACGAAGAATTTTTTGTAGATGGCGTTGAGGCAATTGTAAATAATGAGAATTGTTTGTTATGTGGTGATTGTGAACAAGTTTGTGAGTTTAATGCACTTTTGTATAATCAAAATGGAATTATTATTGAAGCTCAAAAATGCACAGGCTGTAGCCATTGTGTGTTTATTTGCCCTACAGGAGCTATATCATTAAAAAAAATTAATGCTGGTAAAATATTGCTCACCCGAAATAATCAGGATGCAATTTATATTTACGGCATTATTCAACATTATTCACATAATAGCAAACGTCCTGTTTTAAAAATCAGAAATAAGGCTTTTCAATCTGCAATTGAATTAAATAAAAGCATTATTTTTATAGAAACATTGCCGGGTTGGGATAGGCTTACACATTCACTTCTGTTTTATTCCAGAATGCTTGTACCCATTGTTGAACCACATCAATTTGTGTTTGATTTTCTTGAAAAAGTAAAAGAGTATTCGTTAGCAAATAGAATTGAGGTAAAATTAATTATTAATAAATCTGATGTTAATTATGAAATTACATCTAAAATAATTCATAATTACAATTTTTGGGAAATAATATGTATCCCTTGGAGTAATACTCCAGATTCAAAAATTAGCCATTACTTTGCAAACTTTATTTAAAAACAATGGAACGCGAAATATTATCATCTGAAAATAAAGCTTTAAAAATAAATTTGAACTCTGCAATTTTTGGTACAATTGCAGAAATTGGAGGCGGTCAAGAAGTAGCACGGGAGTTCTTTAGGGCAGGAGGAGCTTCAAAAACTATTGCAAAATCAATATCGGCTTACGATAAAAATTATAGCGATGCTATTTATAAATCAAACTTGGACAGATATGTTTCCGAATCGCGATTAATAAAAATGCTCGATGTTGAATATTCCGAATTAGTTGAATTACTTAATACTCCAAGAGGTAAAGTATCAACGTTTTTTGCTTTTGCAAATACTGTTGAAACAATTAATTATAAAAAAAACAACAAAGGGCACGGCTGGCTTGGAATGCGATTTCAGTTAACACCACAATCGCAATCTAATGATGTTATTATTCATACAATCTTACACGAAAACGACACAATATTGCAACAACGCACTTTAAGCATTTTGGGTATAAATTTAATTTATGCAGGTTTTTACTTACATAACAATATAGACGAATTTTTAATTTCGCTTATGGATAACTTATCAGGCGAGAGGTTAGAAATTAATATGTTAAGTGTTACAGGTCCCGATTTTGCAAATAACGACAATCGGTTGTTAAGCGTTAAGTTAATAAAATTTGGTTTAACTCAAGTTAGTGTTTTTGATAGAAATGGTGAAATACAACAGCCCGGCGATATGGTTTATAATAAAAATGTTATGCTTTTGCGTGGCAGTTTTAGACCAATTTCTTTTATCGAATTAGATATGCTGGATTCGGGATTTAAAACTTTTAAAAACGATGTGAATTTTAATGACGATTCAAGCTTGGTTCTTTGCGAAATTACTTTAAATAATTTAATGGACGATGGAGAGTTTAACGAAAAAGATTTTTTAGACAGAGTTGACTTGCTTAATGGTATGGGGCAAAATGTTATGATTTCTAATTTTAAAGAGTTTTACCGTCTTTCGGCTTATGTTAGTCAATTTAACATTAATCAATTAAGATTAATAATGGGAGCAAATATTCTTAAAAGAGTTATAAACGAAAAGTATTACGAAAATTTAAAAGGTGGAATATTAGAAGCTTTTGGCAGATTGTTTGGCAAACATGTAAAATTATATATTTATCCATATAAACAAAAAATAAATGGACCATTTATAACTTCTAAAAACATTGAAATACCTTCGCAACTAAAATATTTATTCGACTATTTGCTTTATAACGAAAAAATTATTGATATTGATGCCAAAAAATTTGATTTTGAAGCTTATAATAATAAGAAATTAAGTAACATGATTAAAAACAATAAAAAAGGTTGGGAAAATATGGTGCCAAAATATATAAGCGAAAATATTATTAAAAAAGGTTTGTTTGAATATAAGAAATAACATTGACTTATACTTTGTAAATTTGTCTTAAAAAAAGATTTACCTTTGAAAATCTAATAAAAAGCATTATGGTTGCTTACAAAAGAATATTATTAAAACTTTCGGGCGAATCGCTTATGGGCGATAGTAATTATGGAATAGACACAAAACGTTTAAATGATTATGCACAGCAAATTATTGAAGCATCGGCACTTGGTGTCGAAATTTCTATAGTTATTGGTGGTGGAAATATTTTTCGTGGCTCGCAAGGTGTAAATAAAGGTTTCGACCGTGTAAAAGGCGACCAAATGGGGATGTTGGCAACAACAATTAATAGTTTGGCTTTGCAATCGACAATTGAAAGTTTAGGAAAAAAGGTAAAAGTGCTAACATCAATCAGAATGGAACCTGTTGGCGAATTTTATAGCAAAGCAAAAGCAATTGAGCTGATGCAACAAGGTGTAATTGTGATTATTGCCGGAGGTACCGGAAATCCTTTTTTTACTACCGATTCTGCTTCGGCACTTAGAGCTGTAGAAATTGAAGCAAATATTTTGCTAAAAGGTACCCGTGTTGATGGCATTTACACAGCCGACCCCGAAAAAGAGCCTGATGCTACACGTTTTGATGAGATAACTTTTGCTCAAGCATATAAAGATAATTTGCACATTATGGACTTAACTGCTTTTTCACTTTGTAAAGAAAATAATATGCCTGTTTTAGTTTTTGATATGAACAACAAAGGAAATTTAAAACGAATAATTTTAGGCGAAAAAATTGGAACAATTGTAAAAAATTAAATATTTTTTTTAATAATTAGAATAATAATATATGAGTGAAGAAGTACAATTTTGCTGCGATTCAACTTTAGAACAAAACGAAAAAGTTGTAAAACATCTTGAACATGAGTTGTTAAAAATAAGAGCCGGAAAGGCTTCACCAATAATGCTCGAAAGTATTTATGTTGATTATTATGGGGTAAAAACACCACTGAGTCAGGTCGCAAATATAGCGACTCCCGACCCACGAAGTTTAGTGGTTCAGCCATGGGATAAAGCCATGATAGAAACTATAGATAAGGCAATTCAGGCAGCTAATCTTGGTTTTAACCCACAAAATAATGGCGATTTATTAAGAATTGCTGTTCCTCCTTTAACCGAAGAACGCAGAAAACAACTTGTAAAACAAGTTAGAACCGAAGGCGAAACAGCTAAAGTTGGAATAAGAAATGTTCGTCGTGATGCAAACGAAGAGTTAAAGGGACTTAAAAAAGATGGTATTTCTGAAGATGATATAAAAGAAGGTGAAGAAAAAATTCAAAAGCTAACCGACCAATTCATCAAAAAAGTTGACGAAATATTAGATGCAAAAGAAAAAGATATAATGAGTATTTAGTGTCAGAAAGAAAACTCAGTGTTTGTTAAAGAAAACGTCAAGTTCTCCCGCTCAGGCGCATACGCGTCAAGCTAATAATTGGATATTTGGGCTAAA
>JAVHRE010000188.1:0-3866 GCA_036171495.1 Bacteroidales bacterium | reverse complement strand
GTTACCTTGTGTTTTAATTAATACAAATCATATATTTAACAAATTTTAATTTCTTATTTTAAAAGATTCATGGCAATATGTCGTAGTTTTTAGTAATTTTGTCAGTCGTATTTTTTTGACTTAAAAATTATGGATATTCAGCAAATAAAGCAACGATTTGGAGTTATTGGAAATTCTGTTGGCTTGTATAGAGCAATAGATATTGCTATGCAAGTTGCTTCTACCGACCTTTCTGTATTAATAAACGGTGAAAGTGGAACAGGAAAAGAAATATTTCCACAAATAATTCATCAGTTAAGTCCACGAAAACATGGCGTTTATATTGCCGTTAACTGCGGTGCAATTCCCGAAGGCACAATTGATTCGGAACTTTTTGGACACGAAAAAGGTTCGTTTACAGGAGCTCAGGAAAAACGCAAAGGATATTTTGAAGTTGCAAATAACGGAACAATATTTTTAGACGAAGTTGCCGAATTGCCTTTATCTACTCAAGTTAGGTTGTTAAGAGTTTTAGAAACCGGCGAGTTTTTTAAAGTAGGAAGTTCTGTATCACAAAAAACAAATGTAAGGGTTGTTGCTGCAACAAATGTTGACATTCCGCGTTCAATTCAATCAGGGCGATTTAGAGAAGATTTATATTACAGATTAAATACAGTTCCAATAATTGTCCCTCCTTTGCGTGATAGAGCCGAAGATATTAATTTGTTGTTTAGAAAATTCTCGAGCGATTTTGCCGAAAAATACAAAATGCCCGCAATAAAACTTAATATTGAAGCACAATTAGCATTAAATAATTACGGATGGCCCGGAAATGTTCGTCAACTTAAAAATATTGCAGAACAAATATCAATAATAGAGCAAAATAGAGAAATAAATCAGGAAACACTTCAAAAATATTTACCCGATGTGTTTTCAACAAAACTGCCAGCAGTTTATTCTAATGATATTATTGATAATAAAACTTTTAACTCTGAACGTGAAATTCTTTATCAAATATTGTTTGATATGAAAAAGGATATGAACGAGTTAAAACAATTAGTTAATGATATAATAAATGACAAAGTTCCAAATTTGAAAGTAAAAGAAAAGGTTTATCAAAATGTTGGCGTAAATGAAGATACGTCAATAATTTCACCTAATCAAGAACAAACAATTACAATTTCAAATATTCACAATAACAATATTCAAGATACCGAAATATTTGAAGAAGAATCGTTTTCTCTCGAAGAAAAAGAAAAAGAATATATTAAAAAAGCATTAGAAAAACATCATGGCAAGCGCAAACATGCAGCCAATGAATTAGGAATATCTGAAAGAACTTTGTATAGAAAAATAAAAGAATATAAAATTGAAGAATAATATAATGCAAAAATATATATTTTACATATTCTTTTTAATTATCACGATTGTTATTACAAGCTGTAGAATAAATTACTCATTTACAGGTGCATCATTATCGCCTGATATAAAAACAGTTAACGTGCAATTTTTCCCAAATCAAGCACCGATGTTTCAACCAACAATTAGCAATGTTTTTACCGAAGCGTTAAAAGATAAAATGACATCGCAAACAACCTTAGAGTTGATTAATGGCTCAGCCGATTTAGATTTTCAGGGAGAAATAACAAATTACTCAACTTCACCAATAGCTATTCAAGGAAACGAAACAGCAGCCCTCAACAGGCTTACAATATCAGTTCATGTAAAATTCACAAATGCTAAAAACCCGAAATTAACTTTTGATAAAACATTTACTGAATATGCAGATTATGAAAGCACTAAAACTTTAAGTAGTGTTGAAAGCGAACTAATTCAACAAATTGTAGATAAACTTACCGAAGATATTTTTAATGCTGCACTTTCAAACTGGTAATTATGAATTTAGATTCATTCTATTCTTATATTAAAAATCCTGCATCTCTTAACAATGAAACAATTAATGGGTTAAATGAAATAATTGAACGCTATCCATATTTTCAAACTGCCCGTTTGCTTTATTTAAAAAATTTGCAAATTTTAAACGATTATCGTTTTAACGATGAACTTAAAATCGTTTCGGCTTATGCTGTAAATCGAAAAGTTTTATACGAACTTGTACATGAAATTGAAAAAAGCGAAATAGAAACCGAACAAGCAATTGAAATTATTGAACAAATTGATAACTCAACAAAAACAATTGATGAACCAGTAATTGAAATAGAAAATAAAATAATTGACGAACAAATTATTGAATCAGAAAAAATAGAAATAAAACAAAGTGTAAACATTATACAAGAGCAAACACCCGAAAACGAAACAAACCAAGCAATTGAAATTATTGAGCAAATTAATAACTCAACAAAAACAATTGATGAACCAATAATTGAAATAGAAAATAAAATAATTGTACCGGAAATAATTGCAGAAAACATTGAAGTAAAAAACGAAAATGTTGAGATAAAACAAAGTGCAGACATTGTTCCAGAAAACACACACAAAGAAGAAATAAATATAGTTTTAAAAAATAAATCAGTAGAAATTAAAAAAGAAGAAGTTTCCAAAGTATTTGTTATTGAAAACGGGAAAAATGACACTTCTACAGAAAAACCAGTCAAAGAAAGTATGGCTGATTTTATTCTTAAAAAAGTTGCTGCAATAAAAGCCCAAAAAGCTCTATTAAATCAGAAAAAAGAAGGAACTAATAAAAACATTGAGATTATTCAGCCACAAGCTAAAGAACAAGAAATAATTCATACAGAACCGGAAGAAAAAAGAATTCAGATAAAAGATTCTCAAACCGACGAAATAACAAATCAAAAAGTAATTGTTGATAATGAATTAAAGAAAAATAATTTAGAATTAAACACAGAAGCAATCTTAAATTTGCCACACTTTAATTTAAATCAAACAATTGAAACTAAACTAATAGAAACGTCTGCTTACGATTTAAATCAATTAATTAAAGAACCATTAAAAGATGATATTAACGTAGATTTATCTAAAGAAACAATGTCATTTGAACAATGGATAAATCATATTTCCGAAAAATCAAAAAAGCTCGAAAAACATAAACAACAGGAACAAATATTGGGAACTTTTATTAAATCGGAACCAAAAATTTCAATAAATAACTTATCCGAAAACGATAATTTTGACTCAAAAATAAAAAATAATTCAATAGACGACTTCACTTTAATATCTGAATCATTGGCAGATATATATGCGAAACAAGGATTATTTGAAAATGCAATAATAATGTTTGAAAAATTATCTTTGAAATATCCCGAAAAAAACATTTACTTTGCGAATCGAATTTTAGAAATAAAATCAAAATTTAATAATCAATAAATCAAAATAATATGATTTACAATACAGCCGTTGTTCTTATTTTTGTAGTTTGTATTCTCTTAATATTAATTGTACTTGTCCAAAATTCCAAAGGTGGCGGATTAGCATCAAACTTTGCATCATCGGGTCAAATAATGGGCGTACGCCGTACAACTGATTTTTTAGAAAAAGCTACATGGTACCTTGCTGGTGGACTTTTAGCATTATCAATAATTGCAAGTTTAACAATTCCCCGCAATACAATTGACCCAAATAAATCTTTAATAGAAGACCAGCTTAAAAATGCACCAGGCAAAACCGAAATGCCAAGTATGCCTATGGCTGGTCAAAATCAAAATCCAAAACCTGTAAAGAAATAATAATAAGTATTTGCAAGAAAACACATAAATTTGTTCTTATTTAGGTCAATGGCTAAATTGTTTCATTATTGTTGAATAACAATAAAGCAATGGAACAATTTAACAATTTTTTCTTTCTGACACTAATTAACTGATGTTACGCATCGGTATTAATCCCGAAGGGATTTGACAAGGGGGCAT
>JAVHRE010000187.1:0-3880 GCA_036171495.1 Bacteroidales bacterium | reverse complement strand
GTTTACTGCCGATTTATCGGCATATTGGACTATTACAGATACAGCATCGGTATTATACCGAAGGTAATTTGATTTCCGAAAATGCTTGCTGAAACGGAGAAGGGGCGAATGGGTGAAACGATGATTTGTCGCCCATTTTCCCTTTTCCCGATTCTCCGATTCATTCTATTTTTTCGTAAATCCGACTTCTTTGAGTATAAAATATCCGGTAGCGGGTCTAATAAGTTTTAGTCATATTTTCGGTAACGCAAATTATAAAGTCGCCTAAATTTTTATTATCGTCTTCAAGTTTTGAAATATCTTCTTGCGAAACAATACTAATAACTATAATTTTTGATTTTTTCTTTTCGGCTTTTAAATATGTTACAATACCTTCGTGCTTATTACTATGATAGCTCCCGTTGTAATGAAGAAACAAACTTCCTTTTTTGTAGTTTTTTAAAATAAAATATGCCATTGTTGCATCTTTAATTGCCTGTGCTTTAGCAGTATTAGGTATTGCATGTTCCTTATCCATATCCTTAAGCATATCTTTATAACAACCTACACTATCATTGTAACTTATTGGCAAGTGAGCAAAATAATTTTTTGCATCAGAAGAAAGACTGTCTAATGTCTCAAAACCTTTTTTAGAAACCATTGAAGCATAGCGACGGGGAATATTTGTTGCAACAAATGGAACTTTATTTTCTTTGCAAAATTTTAAAAGTGGCTTGTAGTCGGTTTTATAATTAGGCCATAATTTAGCTTCATCCTGAAATTTGCTGTCGTTAATTTTATCTTGTAAATATTCGGTTAAAATAAGTTGCTCGTCGGCTTCAAACATTTCGGCTCCAACTATAAGTTCCTCTTTTTTAGCTTTATATAAATCATTTAAAAGCTCATATTCGAGCCAGTGTGCAATTGGGTTATCGTGTTCTTCGCCAAAAAAAACAAAATCCGCATCTTTGCTAATTGCTAATAGCGAATCATAAGATAAAATTTTACCATCACCACTAAAAACATTATAAACAACTTTATTTTGGGCAGACATATTTAAAGAAAATAAAGTAAATAAAATTACAACAATATTTTTCATTTGTTAAAGTTTAAATTTAAACAAAACAAAGGAAACAATTTTTTTGCTATTTTGCGAAATATTTTATGTCAATTAATCTTAACAAAATATGGTTTTTGGTTTTAGGGCTACTATTTTACATTAGCTCTTTTTCGCAATCAACTGTATCTGTTGAAGTTATGACCATTGGCTTTCATTCGTTTGAAAAACCAAATTTGCTAATTTATGAAAATGCACTCGGTAAAAAAGGATTATTTTGTGTAGAACCGGGATTAATTTTATCTTATGAAACTTTTATTTGGGAAAATTCCATGTCTTTTCAGTTCTCTCAATCTATTTATGCTGATGCGGCTGGACAAATGGCTGGTTTTACCGAAATTTCGTTTCGAAAATTATTTTTTCACAAGTGGCGAAGTAGCTTATATCTCGCTGTTGGACCTACTATGACTTACCGTAAATCGTGGGAACGATTAGAACATTATGTTCCAGAAGGTGATTACACTAATTATGGCTCGTGGCAGGTAAAACCTTGGTTTATTGGCAAGTTGGAATATGATTTTTATATTGGCAACCATAGCGATATTCAATTGGGATTTATTTATGGACACGAATATAATACCTTTACCGCCTCGCTTGGATACCGATACTGGATTTCATCAAAAGTTAAGCACTCTAAAGGATGTAATTGCCATGATAAATACAAGAAAAAATTTAAAGATTGGTTTAGATAATAAATAATTTATGATTTAAGAATTAAGGGGACTTCTAAAAATACCAAAATCGTCATGTCAGCATCTCATAACAACCTGATAATTAGATTCTGAAACAATCCTGAACTTGATTCAGAACAGAATGACGTAGTGCTTGATTTTTAGAAGTTCCCTTAACAATGAGCAATAAAATAAATAGAAATAGGTAGAAATAAATTGTAAAAACAGGATTTATGCCTTATAACGACAAAGAAATATACATGAAATTAAGCGAATAATTTATCAATAAATAAAACAATATATGAAGAACTTCGATTTTGAATTACCTCATCTAAACGTACAGAATAAAAAAGCAATTTGTGTTTTTTGCTCATCAAGCGAATCTTTAGACAAAAAACATTACGAAATAGCAAAAGAATTAGGAAAATTAATTGCCAAAAGTGGTTACAATTTAGTTCATGGAGGAGGTAAAATAGGATTAATGGGTGTTATTTCTGAAGCCGTGCAATCTAATGGCGGCAAAGTGATTGGAGTGTTGCCCGAAAGATTAAATATTGAAGGAATTGCATCGGAAACCGACGACGAAATTATAATAACAAAGGACATGGCAGACCGAAAAACCGAAATGCGAAAACGCTCCGAAGCATTTATTGCACTTCCGGGAGGTTTTGGAACAATAGAAGAAATATTAGAAGTTATCACTCTTAAACAATTAAAATATCACACAAAACCAATAGTTATTATAAATTCCGATGATTTTTATGAGCCTTTGTTACAAATGTTTGAGCAATTTTATAAACAATCGTTTGCAAAAGAAGATTTTAAAAAATATTATTTCGTTGCCAAAGAACCCTCAGAAGCAATAACATATATCAATAACTATAAACACCAAGAGGTTAAAGATAAATGGTTTTAAATATTTTAACTAACACACAATTAATATATTGTTGTTTTAATCAAAAAAATATGATATTAAACATTATTAATTAATAAGTATTTTTAATACTTTTGAACCCCATATAATAAATCAATTTAAAATTTAAAAAATGAATATTCCATCAAATTTAAAGTACACTAAATCTCACGAATGGATTCGTGTAGAAGGAAAAAACGCATTTGTAGGTATTACCGATTTTGCTCAAGGCGAATTAGGCGATGTTGTTTTTGTTGAAATTGAAACTGTTGGCGAAACTTTAGCAAAAGGTGCCGCTTTTGGAACTATAGAAGCTGTTAAAACCGTTTCTGACTCCTACATGCCTGTTTCGGGTAAAGTACTCGAAAAAAATCCTAAAATTGACTCGTCACCTGAAGTAATTAATAAAGACGCTTATGGCGAAGGGTGGATGATTAAAATTGAAATTACAAATGCAAGTGAACTTTCTGAATTGCTAACGCCAGAGCAATATCAGGTTCAAATAGCATAAACGATTATAATATTAAAAATTAACATATAAGGAACTGTTTTAAACAGCTTCTTATATGTTTTTTGTTTCTATAAAAGTAATTCCGATAGTTGCCGGCTTACCAATAATTGAAGTAAACACATCAAAAACAGCAAACAAAGGCATTGTAAAAATAAAAAAAACTTTTGAACAAGCAAATTAAATTTAGAATATTCTTTAATATTAATTTTAAAATTTATTGTTTTTGATAATGAAAATTTTTAAAACAAATATTGTTTTGTTTCTGATTATTGGTCTTTTAGGCTGTAGTAAATCCGAAAAAGATGAACTATCGCCTTTTATAAAAATTAATTTGCCCGAAAATCATGATAATTTCACGAAAGGTGATTTATTAACTTATGATATTGAATTTACCGACGATTTTCAACTTCACAACTTTAAAATTAATATTCATTCATCATCACTGCCAATTTTAAAATCTTCTAATTATCTATGGGATACAACAATAGTTGGCTCAACAGAAGGAATAGATTTAATAATTAAACATTCACTAAATATTCCATTATCAATTGATACAGGAACATATTTGTTTATTGTTTATAGTAGCGATAAAGAAGGAAACGAAAATTGGGTTGCTCGTGATTTTACAGTTCACAATAATTAGTGTTTGCAAGAAAACATCAATTTACTCACATTTCTTTTTATTTTTA
>JAVHRE010000186.1:0-3880 GCA_036171495.1 Bacteroidales bacterium | reverse complement strand
GCGAAGAAGCTTATGGCAACCGCGTTAGGGTTAAAGTTGTTAAAAATAAAATGGCACCACCTTTCCGTAAGGCTGAATTTGATGTTATTTTTGGCGAAGGCATTTCGAGAATTGGTGAAATTATTGACCTTGCTGTTGACAATAACATTATAAAAAAGAGCGGTTCTTGGTTTTCGTATGGCGAAACAAAACTTGGGCAGGGACGTGATGCCGTTAAACAAATTCTTACCGATAATGTTGAACTTTGTGAAGAATTAGCTAAAAAAATTAAAGAAAAATTAACTATTGTTCAACTCGAAAAAGCATAACAAATTGCTTGATTGAATTTTAATTTGATGAAAAAGTTAATTGGATTTTTGTACATAGTTGTTTTTATTTTGGGCTGTGGCACCGACCAAAGTTCAATAGATGCTTTGCTTAAAAAACCACTTGACTCTTTAAGTATTCAACAAATTACAAGTGAAATAAGAAAAAATCCCAGAAATGGCGAACTTTTTATTCGTCGTGCCGAATTGTATTATAACAAAACGCTTATAGATAGTGCGATTAGCGATGCCGTTATTGCTACCCGGCTCGACTCGCTTAAGCCACAAACTTTTATAAAATTAAGCGAAATGTATTTATCAAAAGGTAATTCGGAAGATGCTAAAAATGCTCTGGAGAAATGTAATCGCATAAATCCTGATAATGATGAGGTATTGGTTAAAATAGCTACGATATATTTTTATGTAAAAGATTATAAAAAAGCCAACGAATATCTCGATTTAGCTGCCGGTGTTAATCCACATAATGCTATTATGTTTTTTATCAGAGGAATGCTCCATCGCGAAAAAAAGGAAAATAAAGCAGCCATTTTAAATTTTCAAAAAGCTACCGAAAATAATCCCGAATATTACGATGCTTTTATGATGCTCGGTTTAATTTCTGCCGAACTTAACGACAGTGTTGCTGTTCAATATTACAAAACTGCTATAAACCTGAATCTCAAAGATGTTCAACCACATTATAATTTAGCGATGTTCTATCAGCAAAACGAAAAAATTGTTCAAGCATTAAACGAATATCAATATATAGTTCGAAATATGAACAAGTCATATCCGCCTGCTTTTTTTAATCAGGGATATATATATATGGTATATTTGAAAAATTTTAATAAAGCGATTTTGTTTTTCGATTCGGCATTAGCTACAAAACCTGATTATGTTGAAGCTATATACAATAAGGGATATTGTTACGAAAAATTAAAAAATTATACTAAAGCAACAGAATTTTATGAACAAGCAAAAACCATGTTGCCAAATTACAAGTTTGCAATTGATGGATTAAACAGAATTGATAAAAAACAAAATAAATAATATTACGAAACATTCATGACTAAAAATTCGGACACACGACTTGTTCCGATTGAGCGGAAAGGGAATGATTATAAAATATAAGCAGATGAAATTGTTAAATTGCTAAATTGTTAAGCCACTAAATTGCTAAATGGTTAAACAACAATGAATCAATGAAACCATAAACCAATGAATATAAACTAAATAACAAAATAGAAACAGATGAAAAAAATCAATTTATTTTTAATTATTGCTTTAACATTGTTAATTAATTCATGCGTTGATAGAAATGGCAACGATTCCACAAAAAAACAAAGCGCAGTTTCAAAAATGGATTCCTTGGAAAATCAGCCAATTACCGAAACTAAAGTTACTCCTGAATTATTATGGAAATTTGGTCGAATAGGTGAGTTTTGTTTATCGCCCGACCAAAAAACTGTAGTTTATACCGTTACAAGATATTCGATTTCCGCAAATAAAGGATATACAGATATTTTTTCGGTTCCCGTTTCTGGTGGTACTCCAAAACAATTAACAAATTTTGCTGGATCAGAATCGAATCCCCGTTGGCGACCTGATGGTAAAAAAATTGGATTTATTGCCGATGAAGGTGGAACGTCTCAAATTTGGGAAATGAATCCCGATGGAAGTGAGCAAGTTAAAAGAACTGAAATTGAAGGCGGTATAAACAGTTTTGAATATTCACCCGATGGCTCAAAAGTTCTTTTTTGTAAAGATGTCAAAATTAATAAGACACCTCAGGAAATTTATCCCGACTTGCCAAAATCTGATGTGATTATTGCCGAAAATTTAATGTATCGTCATTGGAACTCTTGGGAAGATGGAAGTTATAGTCATGTTTTTTATTCAGAAATTAAAAATGGAAAAATTTCTAACGGAAAAGATATAATGGAAGGTGAGCCTTATGATTCGCCACTTTCGCCATATTTTGATTCTAAAGAAATTAGCTGGAGTGCCAATGGAAAAAGCATAGCTTATACTTGCAAAAAAATGACACCAAACGAATATTCAATAAGCACAAACAGCGATATTTATTTGTATAATATCGAATCTGGTAAAACCGAAAATTTAACAAAGGGAATGCTTGGTTACGATAAATTTCCTGCATTTTCGCCTGATAATAAATATATTGCATGGCAAAGTTTGGCAACAGCAGGTTACGAATCGGATAAACAAAGGTTATTTGTTATGAATTTATCAACCAAACAAAAACTTGATTTAACTGGAAATTTCGACCAGAATGCTTCAAATTTTCAATGGACTGCCAACAGTAAAAATATATATTTTATTAGTGGCATCAGAGCTACAGAACAAATTTATTCTATTGATGTTGAGTCGCAGTTTACTGCTCAACTCAAAAACGGAAAGTGTGATTATAGTTCAGCTATTTTGCCCGTTAAACAAATAACAAATGGCAAACACGATTATACAGATATTAACTTGATTAACAATACACTGATAGGTTCGAAAATGTCCATGTCAATGGCTACTGAACTTTTTGCAGTAAATATTGTCGATGGAAAAGAAACGCAAATAACCTTTACAAATAAAAATATTTACGACAAAGTGAAAATGGGCGAATCAAAAGCACGTTGGATTAAAACAACCGACAGTAAACAAATGCATGTCTGGGTTATTTATCCGCCACAATTTGATTCTACTAAAAAATATCCTGCAATATTATATTGTGAAGGTGGTCCTCAAAGCACAGTCAGCCAGTTTTTTAGTTATCGTTGGAATTTTCAGATAATGGTAGCAAATGATTATATTATTGTTGCACCAAATCGTCGTGGTTTGCCTTCGTTTGGTCAGGAATGGAACGACCAGATTGCAGGCGATTATGCCGGTCAGAATATGAAAGATTACTTGTCTGCTATAGACGAAATTAAAAACGAACCTTATATAGATAAAGAGCATTTAGGTTGTGTTGGAGCAAGTTATGGAGCTTATTCGGTTTATTGGTTGGCAGGTAATCATAACAAAAGATTTAAAGCATTTATTGCACATTGCGGAATGTTTAATTTAGAAAGCCAGTATGCCGAAACCGAAGAAGAATTTTTTACAAATCACGATTTGGGTGGTCCATTTTGGGATAAAAACAATAAAATTGCACAAAAGACTTATGCCAATAGTCCGCATAAATTCGTGCAAAATTGGGACACGCCAATATTGATAATCTCAAGCGGTTACGATTTTAGAATTCCTTATACCGAAAGTCTTCAGGCATTTAATTCGGCTCAGCTTCGCGGAATACCAAGTAAATTATTGTTTTTTCCTAACGAATCGCATTTCGTATTGAAACCGCAGAACAGTATTTTATGGCAACGCGAATTTTTTGGATGGCTTGATAAATGGTTAAAGCCAACAAAAAAGTAAAATTATGTAGTTAGTGTTTGCAAGAAAACGCCAATTTACTCACATCTATTTTTATTTTTTAAGGTGTTCGTGAGATCGCTTCGCTAAGTTCTTCATTTCGGCAAGTGGTACAGTGAGTTTATCGAACTGCTCAATACAGGCTGTTATGC
>JAVHRE010000185.1:0-18284 GCA_036171495.1 Bacteroidales bacterium | reverse complement strand
TAAATTCATAAGAAGAAATTGGTTTAGTAATAATAAAATTAGCATCTTTTCCTAATGCAATACTTCCTAAATTTTCTGAAACACCCATCGCATAAGCTGAATTTAATGTTGCGGCATTTATTGCTTCTTCGGGCAACATTTTATAATTAATGCAAGCCATAGATACAATTAAGTTCATATTTCCGGATGGCGAAGAACCCGGGTTATAATCAGATGCAAGAGCAACCGGTAATCCGGCATCTATCATTTTACGGGCTGGCGCCAATGGCATATTTAAAAAGAAAGCAGCACCGGGCAGAATAGTTGGCATTGTGTCAGAATCCAATAAGCATTTAATTTCATCATCTCCGGTATGTTCAATATGGTCAACCGAAAGAGCACCATATTTAATTCCAACTTGAATTCCCCTTGAATTTGCCAATTCGTTTGCATGAATTTTAGGACGTAATCCATGTTTTATTCCTGCCATTAATATTCTTTCGGTTTGTTGTGGAGTATAAAATCCATTATCGCAGAATACATCAATAAAATCGGCTAATTCTTCGGCGGCAATTATTGGGAGCATTTCATTAATAAGTAAATCAATGTATCCTTCTTTATCATCAATAAATTCAATTGGAAATGCATGAGCTCCTAAAAATGTCGCTTTAATTTTTGCACAAGTATTTTCTTTCATTTTACGAATTACACGAAGCATTTTTAATTCACTTTCGGTATTTAAGCCATAACCGCTTTTAATTTCTATTGCTCCGGTTCCTAATTTTATAACTTCGTTAAGGCGTTGCATTGACTGCTCGTATAATTCTTCTTCCGATGTTTTTTGAAGCAGTTTTGCAGAGTTTAAAATACCTCCTCCTCTTTTTGCAATTTCCTCATAACTAAGACCTTTGATTTTATCTACAAATTCTTTTTCGCGGCTGCCAGCATAAACCAAGTGAGTATGCGAATCGCACCACGTAGGCAAAACAAGTCTGCCATTCGCATCAATTATCTTTGATGACATACTGTAATATCTTTCACGCTTTACATTAAGGTCTTTCATCGAACCAAAGCCCATTATTCTTCCACTTTCAACATATAAAAAAGCATTGCGAATTGATGGTAGTTTCGACATTTGTTTTCCACAAACTTTTTGATGTGGTTTTAGTTCAGCTTGAATAAGCTCTTTGATGTTAATTACTAAAAAATTCATTTTTATAAATTATTGGCTTTTATAACAATCAAAAATAAACATTAAACAGGACTTACGCAAAAAAATAAAATATGCCATAAATTACATCAAGTTTGTAAATCCGTTCGCTATCGGATTTGAAAGTTCACTGATTTTTTTTATAAAAAAATGTTACCTTTAAGTGTTTTTTGTAGTCTTGTATTAAAATTAAAAAAAATGAAAAAATTATTTACCTTCTTTTTTCTTGCACTTTGTGTAAACAATATATATTCACAAAGGATATCAGATTATTACAAACCATGTTTTGAAAATAAACATTTTGAAACCCGTAGTGCAAAATCGCAGAATACTTTGCTCGATAATTACGATGTAAAGTTTTATAAAATTGAAGTTGATGTTACAAATACTTCAAAAACAATTAACAATGGAATAACAACAATGTATGCACAAGTTGTCAATAATCAATTAGATACTTTAGTTTTGGAATTAATAAATTCACTTACAGTAGATTCAGTTTTTATAAACGGGGTAAATAAATCATTTACACATTTTAATGACGAGATTAAAGTAAATTTATTGCCCAATATTACGATTGGTAATTTTTTTACATCAAAAGTTTACTATCATGGCACTTCATCGGGAGATGGTATTAGCCATGGAGGTGCGTATCCGTGGGGTACGCAAATTACATGGACTTTAAGTGAATCATATCATGCAAAAGATTGGTTCCCTTGTAAACAGTTTTTACCTGATAAAGCCGATTCTGTGCAAGTTTTTATCACTTGTCCTAATAATTTGAAAGCAGGTTCAAATGGTATTTTAACAAATATTGTTGCAGTTCCGGGAAATAAATTGAGATATGAGTGGAAATCGTATTACCCTATAAATTATTATTTACCAAGTTTTTCAGTTTCAAATTATCAGGAATATGATTTATACGCTCATCCTGCTGGAATTACAGATTCAATATTAATTCAAAATTATATTTATCCAGACACGTTTTTAACACACTACAAAATATCTATTGACTTAACTCCATCTTTTATTGAATTGTTATCTTTAAAATATGGAATGTATCCGTTTAAAAATGAAAAATATGGGCATTGTGTAGCACCTATTGGTGGTGGAATGGAACATCAAACAATGACTACTTTATCAAGTTTTAGTTTTGAATTAATTATTCATGAACTTGGACATCAATGGTTTGGGGATAATGTTACATGCTCAAACTGGCAGGATATATGGTTAAACGAAGGTTTTGCCGAATATACCAATTATATTGGTGTACAAAATCTGGTTAGTCAGGCAAATGCCGACCAATGGATGTTAAGTCTTCATAACAATATAAAAAGTTCTCCTGATGGAAGTGTGTATATTCCGTTATCTCAAGTGCTTGATGAAAACAGAATTTTCGATCAAAGATTAACTTATTATAAAGGTGCTGCTATAATTCACACCATTCGTTTTATAATTAACAATGATTCAATATTCTATAATGTGTTACAACATTATCAACAAACTTTTGCAAATAATGTAGCTTCTGCAACTGATTTTAAAAATACTTTAGAAACTCTTTCTGGCATTGATTTTACCGATTATTTTAATCAATGGTACTATGGCGAAGGCTACCCAACTTATAATATAATTTGGAATCAACATTCTGATACTGTTAAATTTACTGTAAATCAACAAACTTCTATGCCTTCTGTTACTCCATTTTTTAAACTTCCAATTGAAATAAAATTCTTTTGGAGTGGGGGAGATACAACATTGCGTTTTAACCAAACATATAACCAACAACAATTTTTTGCTTATATTCCGCATATTATTAACAACTTGCAAGTTGACCCGAATAATTGGGTGGTTGATGGAATAGCTAATATTAATATGGGAGTTTTTGTTAATAATATTTTGCAAAATGTTACAGTTAGTCCAAATCCAGCTAAAGATTTTATTGATTTAAAAATAGAGTTTAAAGGTTTGTTAAATAATTTTGAAATTTCTGACATTACAGGAAAGGTAATTAAAACATTTTCGATTAATGCAGATATTACAAAAGTTGATGTTTCAAACTTTGATAATGGAATTTATTTTATTAATTGTACAAATAACAAAAATATTTTATCTGTTAAATTTATTGTAAATAGATGAAATTTTTAACAACAATTTTTCTGTTAAATTTTGTTGTTTTATTTGATTTATATTCGCAAGATTCTATTTCAAATAACAAAAAGAATTATATTGATGAACATTATATTGTAAAATACTCAAATATTCCTGCAGTTTATATTAGTGAGTATAATAAATATGATATTATTGGTATTGTAGATGCCGATTCGGGTTTAACATTAAAGTATAAACCAAACGTAGCTTTAAGTTTGGGACCAGGGTTTGGTTACAAATGGTTTGGCATTGATTTATCTTTAATTTCGGTTGGAAAAAAAAGTGATACCATTTATGGCAAAACTCAAAAAATTGATATTCAAACTCATTTGTACCTAAAACGTTTTATTGCCGATTTTGTTTTGCAGGATTATCAAGGCTTTTATCACGAACCTTTAAAACTTAAAGATACTACTAAAATAATATTACAACACACTACAATTCGCCCCGATATTCATTTACAGAGTATAGGTGGTTCAATAATGTATTTTACAAATTATAAAAGATTTTCTTTTAAATCAACCTTTTCACAAACTGAATTTCAGAAAAAAAGTGCAGGAACATGGGCTTTTGGATTAGACTGTCATTATTTGTATATTTTTGCCGATTCCAGTATGATTGATAAATCATATAAACCATATTTTGATTCTTTAACATATTACAAAAGTATTTATACTCTTAATATAGGTGTAATTGGCGGATATGTTCATACTTTCACTTTGCACAGATGGTTTACAACTCTTTCGCTTTTAGTTGGTTTTGATGGTAAAAAGGAACTTTATACATTTGAAGATAACATTGTGCACAAAGATACTATTAATTTATCAACTAAAATTCAACTTCGGTTAGGATTAGGGTATAATTCTAACAGGGTTTATTTTGGGCTCAACTTTGTTGGTGATGAGTATGTTTTTAGTAAATCTACCCAAGAATATGGAACCATAAGACTTTATTTAGGATATAGATTTTCACCTAAAACTGGTAAAATCAGGACTTTGTAAGTTCAATTAGCAAATGCAATTTTTAAGGTTATTTAGGTTTTTTAAAAGCAACCTTTAATTTTTTCAGGAAAGAACAGAAAAATTAATTCATTGTTTCATTGTTAAAAAATAAAAATTATGAGCAACTCATACAGTTCACAAATCAAAAATCAGCAATTTCATCGTTTATTGTTTTAACTTCTAACTTTTAGTATTTTTGTTTTTTATAAATAAAATAAATGTTAGTACTCCGATTACTTAAAGAGAGTTTTTTATCGGCTATTAGTGCATTGGTAGTAAATAAAATGCGTACATTTTTGTCGTTAATAGGTATAACTATTGGAATTTTTGCAATTATTTCGGTTTTTACTGTTATAGACAGCATGAAATCGAGTATAAAAAACAGTATTGAATCGCTTGGCAATAATATTATTTACGTACAAAAATGGCCCTGGGAATTTGGCAGCGAATATCAATGGTGGAAATATTTAAATCGTCCGGTGCCATCTGTAAAGGAGTCGGAAGAAATTAAATTACATTCTACAAAAGCCGAAACAGTTGTATTTGTAGTATCATCATCTAAAACAGTTGAGTTTAGAAATAATTCGGTTGATAATGTTGATATAATTGCAACAACTTACGATTACGATAAAATTCGTGCGTTTGAAATAGAGAAAGGGCGGTATTTTTCTTTTTTTGAATCGAACAATGGTTCTGCAAAAGTTATAATTGGTAATACGGTTGCTAAATCATTATTTAAAGATATTAATCCAATAGGTCGTAACATTAAAATAATGGGAAGAAAAATTTCAGTTCTTGGAATTTTTAAAAAAGAAGGTAACAGTTTTTTCGACGAAAGTTTAGATAACGCAGTTTTATTGCCCGTAAACTTTGCCCGCAATATTTTTGATATTCGCGACGAACAAATGAATCCGGTAATAATGGTAAGAGCTAAGCAAAATATTGATATAGCTGAATTATCTGATGATTTAAAAGAAATATTAAGAAGTGTTAGAAGATTACGCCCAATAGAAGATGATGATTTTGCATTAAATAAAGCAAGTTTAATAACTCAAGGGTTCGAACAAGTTTTTAAAATTGTTGATATAGCAGGGTTATTAATTGGTGGATTAGCAATTTTAGTGGGAGGATTTGGTATTGCCAATATTATGTTTGTTTCGGTTAAAGAACGAACCAAATTAATTGGAATACAAAAATCACTTGGAGCAAAAAATTATTTTATTTTAGTTCAGTTTTTAACCGAATCGGTTATGCTATCTTTAATAGGTGGAATAATAGGTTTGGTTTTAGTTTATATCGGAACAATAATGGGTTCAAGATTAGTAGATATGGAATTTTCGATGAGTACAGGCAACGTGCTGTCCGGAGTTTTTATATCTGTTTTTATTGGAATTGCATCTGGGTTGGCACCTGCACTTTCGGCTTCGAAACTAAATCCGGTTGATGCAATAAATTCAAATTTTTAAAATAAACTTCATATTATGAAAAAGTTATCTTTATTATCAGTTGCAATCTTAATGTTTGCTCAAATTTATGCTGTTGACGTTCCTAAAACTATGAAAACCACTATTAAAAATATTACTGTTTTTCTTAGTGGAGCTCAAATTTCAAGAGCAGGGTCAGTCTCACTTCCAGCTGGAAACAGCTTTGTAATAATAAGAGATTTACCCCAGGATTTAAATCCACAGAGTGTTCAGGTAAATGGTAAAGGAGATTTTACAATTATGTCGGTTGTTCATCAGATTAATTATTTAAAAGAGCAGGAAAAAACTAAAGAAATAATTGCTTTAGAAGATACTTTAGAAAGTATAAAAGATAAAATTGCTTACGAAAATGGGATGTTATATGTTTATAACAACGAAGAAGGTATGATACTTGCTAATAAATCAATTGCCGGGCTGAATACCGGCGTAAGCATTGCCGCTTTAAAAGAAGCCAGTGATTTTTATAGAACACGTCTTGCAGATATTAAAGTAAAACAACTTGCAATAGGAAAAAAAGTTGCAAAATATCAGTTGAGTATGAATGTTATTACTAATCAACTTGCAAATCTTAATGCAAAAAAGAATATCCCTACCAGCGAAGTATTGGTAATGGTAAATGCTGACCAGCCTGTAAATGCTAATTTTACTGTAAGTTATATTGTAAATTCGGCAGGCTGGAATCCTTCATACGATTTACGTGCAAAAGACATAAATAATCCTATTGAAATTGCTTATAAAGCAAACGTTTATCAAACAACCGGTGAAGATTGGGAAAAGGTTATTCTTACATTATCTACAGCTAATCCTTCAGCAAGCGGTACAAAACCAAATTTAAATCCATGGTATTTAGGTTTTTATGAACCATACACATACATAAATGCTTTGGATAAAGAAAAAAGTGCAAAAGATCAAGCAATGAAATTAGAGGAAGCTCCTTCTCAATTATCTGAAGTTACAGTTAATAGAAGTATAGTAGCAGATGCGAAATCTGCCAGCTTATATACAACTGTAACGGAAAGTACAACAAATATTGAATTTGAGATATCGCAACCTTATGATATTCCAGCAAATGGAAAAGCATATACTGTTGAAATGACTAAAACAACATTACCTGCTACTTATGAGTATTATGCTGCTCCAAAACTTGATAATGACGCATTTTTATTAGCAAAAGTTACAGGGTGGGAAAGTTTAAATATGCTTCCCGGCAATATTAATCTTTATTTTGAAGGAACATATATTGGACAATCATATTTTGATGCACGCAGTGTAAATGATACACTTGATTTATCCCTTGGTCGCGATAAAAATATTGTAGTTAAACGCGAAAAAATGAAAGATTTTGCCAGCCACAAATTAATAGGAACAAATCAAAAAGATACCCGAGGATTTGAAATTTCTGTACGTAACAAAAAGAATCAGCCTATAACTATTGTAATTGAAGACCAATTACCAATTTCTACAAATAAAGAAATTGAAATTGAGAGAATTGATATTTCTAATGCTAAAGTTACAGAAGAAAGCTCACTATTAACATGGAAGTTAGATTTAAAACCTGCCGAAACAAAGAAAATGAAACTTGTTTATTCTGTTAAATATCCAAAAGATAAAACCATTTTACTTGAATAATTAAGTTATGTTTTTACGGCAAGATTCACTTTTTTACTTACAAACCAAATGCCTGTAAAAATTAATGATGCTGAAATTATGTCTATTATACTGGGATTTTGATTAAAAACAATCATTGTAGTTATTGTTGAAAAAAGTGGTTGCAAATAAATAAAGAAACTTACTACTGTTGGACTTAAAACTCTTAACGAATAATTATAAAGCAAATAACCTAAAAATGTTGAACCAATTATTATATAAGCAAGACCAAACCAAATTTTTGGTGGAATATTGTAAAAGTTAGTATTTATTATTGGTTTTATTGTAAATGGTAACGAAAAAACAAATCCCAAAGTAAATAACCATAGCATTATCGTAATAGGGTGATATTTATTCATCAATGGTTTAATTATAATAAGATATAATGCAAAAGATGTTGCATTTATAAATATTAAAGTATTACCGGTAAATGTATTGGAATTAAGAGATATCGCTCCTTTGCCCAATATAATCATCAAAGCTCCCGTAATACCTAAAAAAATACCAATTACTTTTAATAATGTAATTCTTTCTTTTAATATAATAAATGAAAAAATAAGAACCATTATTGGACTAACAGTCATTATAATAGCCGAATCAATTGGTGTAGTTAGATTTAACCCTTCGAAAAACATTATTTGATTTAATGAAATACCAAATAATGATGCAATTATTAGTCTTAAATAATCTCTCTTATTAACTTTTTCTTTAACAAATAATAAATAAATAAATAAGGTAATGATAATGGTACCGGCAATTCTTAAAAATATTATTGAAAGAGGCGAAAAGTAAATAGGCATAATTGCCTTAGCAACAACATAATTTACACCATAAATGACATTTGCAGCAATTATCGAAAAAAATGCAAATGTTCTTCCTGAATAATTAAACATCAACTATATTCTTACTCCAATAATGCAAATATCATCAACCTGTTCGCGAGAACCTTTCCAATCTTCGATAGCTTTATCTAACATATTATTTTGTGTAAGCATATCATATTGTTGAATTGATAATAAAAACTCTTTAAAAGGTTTGTATTTGTATTTTTTACCATTTGGTCCACCAAATTGGTCGGGGAATCCGTCAGAGAATATATAAATAGAATCTCCTTCTATTAATTGTATAGAATGGTTGGTAAAATTCTCTCTATTAATATAAGCACCTATTGGTTGACGGTTAGCTTTTATTTCGTATAACACGTAATTATTATTCTCAATTACATTTTCATTAATAGCTGATATATTAGGATTAATTTGTTCTTTATTTCTAACAATATACACAGGATTATTGGCACCTGCAAAGTCGAGAATATTATTTTTATAATTTAATGAGCATAGGGCTATGTCCATACCGTCTTTAACTTCCTTACCTTCAGTAGTGTGCAATGTCTGTTCAACTAATTCATTTAGTTTATCCAAAATTTCACCAGGTAGAACAAGATTATTTTCATTAACCGCACTATTCAAATTGTTATAACCCACAATACTCATAAATGCACCTGGCACACCGTGCCCTGTACAATCTACAACAGCAAAAAGTACAATATTTTGTTTTACAGCGAGCCAATAAAAATCACCCGAAACAATGTCTTTGGGTTTAAACAAAACGAACGATTTCTTGATGTTTTCTTTAACAACTTTATGTGGAGGTAAAATAGCTTCCTGAATGCGTTTAGCATAATTAATACTTGCTAAAATATCTCTATTTTTAGTTTCAATTACAGTTTTTTGCTTTAAAATTTCTGCATTTTGTAATGAAAGCATATTGTTAGCTGCCTTTTTTTGTCTATAACCTGTATAAACTACTCCGGCTAAAATTAAAAGTAACAACGAACCAATAATAAATGCGTAAATCTGAGTTGATTGCTGTTTTATTTTAAAGTCATCTTTTTGTTTTTGAGTATTTAATAATTGAATTTCCTTTTCTCTTTTATCGGCGTTATATTGTTCCTGAAGTTGTGAAAGGACTTTGCTATTTTCTTCATTCATAATACTATCTTTATATGCCACATAGAATGAAAAATTTTCATAAGCACGTTTATAATTTCCTGAATTTTCATATAATTCTGACAAAACTTTGTATGCACTTTTAGCTCCATCGCGATATCCTATCTCTTTAGATAAGTCTATGGCTTTTTGAATTATAACAATAGCTTTGTTGTAAGTTTTTTGTTTTTGGTAAAGTACACTCAAACTAATATAAGTATTTACTAAGCTCCATTTATCGCCTAATTCTTCGTTTAATGCAATTGCTCTTTTGTAATAGTCCTCACAATTTGTATAATCATTTTTATTATATGCCATGTTTCCCAGATTAGCAAGACACTGGGCTATACCGTATTTATTTCCTATTTGTTCATGAATTTTTAACGATTGTTTAAAATAAACAGTTGCAGTATCAAACATTTGTTTTTTATCATAAACCAGCCCAATATTATTCACAGTGCTTGCCATTCCCATTTTATTATTAAGCTCCTCAACTAATTTTAAAGTTTTAACAAAATACTCCATCGCTTTATCGTAATGTGCCTGATAATAATATATTAAGCCAACATTATTCATGCACGAAGCAATACCTTTTTTATCAGAAAGGGTTTCATATATTTTTGATGCATCTAAATAATTTTTTAACGCTTTAGCGTAGTTACCTTGTTTTTCGTATATTCTGCCTAAACTATTTTTAACCTTTCCAATACCTGAAAAATTATTGCTTCTTGTATATTCATTAAGAGATAGTTGATAATATTCAATTGATTTAATAAATTCACCTTTTAAATCTAAAATATCACCAATAATTTTTGATAAATCTGCTTTGCCTTTTTCGTAAATTAAATCTTGACTTAGTTTTAAGCCATCTTTGGCATAATCTAATGCTTTATCAATATCAACTTCTTGCAATTCTTCTGAAATATTTTTTAATAAAACAACTTTATTAGTATCGTTTTTTGCACTTTTTAATTTAAGCAATAAACTATCAACATTCGATATTTGAGCAAAAATTGGACTTGTAAATAATATAAATAATAAAATTTTCATTTTTCAATTTAACAACGAAACAAATATAACTGAAATTTAATATTAAATAATTTTCAAAGAAATAAATTTTTACCTGAATTTAATCATAAAAAAGCGTAGGAGAGGAGTTGTGAAAATTTAATAATAGATATAGCATGACATGCTAAAGATGTTTTAAATTGATTTTTATTAACAATATATTTTTTTATGATAATTTACAAATGTATGTTTTGAGCATGTTTACAAATGTGCATTATTAACATATTTACAATTGTAAACTAATTTATTTAAACAAATATTATACTTATTGTTTACGAATGTAAACACGGTTATTAATGCTGTTATTATTCGAATAATTATCGTATTATATATCTGATAACCAGTAAATATATTAATTTTATATAAAGTTATAATTTATGTAATTATTCACAGTTGTAACTAATATTGTGAAACATCAATTATATTATCAAATATTTAATTATATAAATTTAAGAATCAATATATTAAATAATTTATATCAATAATTACTTTACATAAAAATTAATTTATAAACAGTTAATTATCAAGTAAAACATAGTTTTCATTATAATTTTGTGTTTTGAGTTGACTACAAATGTAAACTAACAATAAGTTACACACGTAAACAAAATATATATTACATTTGTAACTCAATAATTCAACAAAAAAATGAAAGATAGAATTGCTAAATTTTTAAAAGATGAGAACATATCGTCATCAAAATTTGCTGACGAAATAGGAGTTCAGCGTTCAAGTATTTCGCATATTATTGCCGGAAGAAATAATCCAAGTTTAGAACTGATACAAAAAATATTAAACAGATTCGATTCAATTAACCCCGATTGGTTAATATTAGGAAAAGGCGAGATGTACCGAACTGGAAAATCTGCCACGCTGTTTGACCAACTTACAACTGGGAAAAAAGAAAACAATGTTAAAGTAAATGAAGTTGTTGTAAATAAGATAAATACTGTAGGCGTTGAATCTGTTAAAACAGAAAATGTCAGCATTAATAATGAGCAAGCATCTGAAAACAATAATAAAGAACAAATAGTTGAAAAAATGCTCATAATTTATTCTAATGGCACTTTTGAAACATATACACCTTCACATTAATTATTATATTTGCTTAATATTTAATTGAGCAAAATAGAATAATGAAGAAGTACATAAAAGATTTACAAGTATTTAACAAACAAATATTAACTCCGGAATATTATTTAATAGAACTGAAATCTGATGAAAAATTGCCTGAAATTTTACCCGGACAATTTGCTGAGATAGAAGTAAAAAATTCAAATTCAGCATTTTTGCGACGTCCATTGTCAATTCACGATGTTAATTATGCTCATAACGTAATAAGTTTATTAATTCAAATTGTTGGAAATGCAACAAAACATCTTTCACATATCACTATTGGCGATTATTTAAGCGTTATTTTTCCATTAGGAAAAGGGTTTAACCTGTTATCAAATAAAAAAACCTTATTAATTGGTGGTGGTTGCGGAGTTGCTCCATTACTTTATCTTGCCAGACATTTATATAATAAAGGTAACGAAGTTACAACATTAATAGGAGTTAAAACAAATAAACAACTTATTGAAACCGAAAAATATAAGCAGTTTGGTAACGTATTAATAACAACTGAAGATGGAAGTTGCGGGGAAAAAGGATATGTTGTAAACAGCCACATATTTAACCAATTGCAAGATTTTAATAAAATATACACTTGTGGTCCCGAAGTAATGATGAAAGCAATTTCAAAAAGAGCATTAGTTGCAAATGTTGATTGCGAAGTTAGTTTAGAAAACTCAATGGCATGCGGTATTGGTGCATGTTTGTGCTGTGTTACAGAAACTACCGAAGGCAATAAATGTGTATGTTCTGAAGGACCTGTCTTTAATATAAAAAACTTAAAATGGGAGATTTAAAAGTAAAAATCGGAAATTTAGAATTAAAAAATCCTGTTCTAACAGCTTCAGGTACATTTGGGTATGGCGAAGAGTTTTCCGATTTTATTGACTTAAATAAATTAGGTGGAATTATTGTAAAAGGAACTACTTTAAAACATCGCGAAGGCAATCCTTATCCAAGAATGGCAGAAACACCATCGGGGATGTTAAATGCAGTTGGACTTCAAAATAAAGGAGTTGATTATTTTATTAATAATATTTATCCTCGTATAAAAAATTTAGATACAGCATTAATTGTTAATGTATCTGGTTCAACTGTTGAAGATTATGTTGCTACTACTGAAAAACTTTCATCGTTAGATAAAATTCCTGCAATAGAATTAAATATTAGCTGTCCGAACGTTAAAGAAGGCGGAATGGCTTTTGGAACATCATGTGCAAGTGCAAAAACTGTAATTTCGGCAGTGCGAAAAGCTTATTCAAAAACTTTAATAGTTAAGTTATCGCCTAATGTTACTGACATTACCGAAATAGCAAAAGTTGCCGAAGATGAAGGTGCCGACTCAATTTCGCTAATTAATACATTATTAGGAATGGCAATAAATGCCGAATTCCGCAAACCTGTTTTATCTACAATAACTGGTGGTTTATCGGGACCAGCAATTAAACCAATTGCTTTAAGAATGGTTTGGCAGGTTTATAAAACTGTTAAAATTCCCATTATTGGGTTAGGAGGAATAATGAATTCAACTGATGCAGTAGAATTTTTAATTGCCGGTGCAACAGCAATTCAAGTTGGTACGGCTAATTTTATTGACCCGCAAATAACTATGAAAATTATTGACGGCTTAAATTTTTATATGGATAAACATGGAATTAAATCAATTAAAGAACTTACAGGTTCGATGATATATTAAGCCCAGCAATAATAACAAATCTTTGTGAACTAAAACGTGTTCATAAATTTAAAATTAATTATTAACTTATTGTTTTTTATACAATTTATTGTAAATCAATACTAATTATTAAAGATATTAACAAATCACACTTAAAATCAAAGTATTACCTTGAATATATTGTTATCTTTTTTACTTTATTTGCGTAATAATAAGTAAATAACAATATATAGTATGAAAACTTTAAATTTTGTTATATTAATGTTCTCAATGATATTTATTAATGAAGTTTATAGTCAGAACTTACTAAATTTTAACAGTAAAATAACTTTCGATTCCAATAAAAAGAAAAAAGCATTTAAGGAAATTTCGGAATGGGCAAACTCTCAAACATCTTTTAAAATAAGTTATAACAACAGCATTGATACTATAAAAGGAGTTGGAGTAATAGAATTTATTAATCAGGTGAAATATGAAGCTTCGCCTACTTATTCGAGGCTATATAGTTCTCAAACAAATGGTAAAATCGAATACAAATTACTTATTGTTTTGAATAATAATGAAATAAATATATCTTTAAATAATTATAAACACATACCAGATTCAAAAAATGAAAAAATTGAATTTGGAATATTAACAAATAATTTAACTGCACCGGAAAATTTATTAATTGATTACGATTCTAAATGGTGTAACAATGTGTGGGTAAACATGAAATCATTAGCTTCCAATAGTGCTCAATTAATATTAAATCTTGTTCCTGCTAATCTTTTCTCAGAAAAATAACTAATAATATTTTGCAAAATAAAAATAAAACCATTAATTTATGTATCTTTGCAAAATAGAAACAAAAAATAAAGATGGCAAAATCGCAACAAGCCTTTAATAAAGGTGAAAAAGAAAAATCAAAATTAAAAAAACGAAAAGATAAAGCTTTAAGAAAAGAAGAAAGAAAAGCAAATGCTAAAAATAACGCAAATGAAATGTTTGCTTATGTTGATGAAAATGGTAATTTAACATCAACACCACCAGATCCTTTAAGAAAATCTAAAGTAATTGCAGAAAACATACAAATAGGAGTACCCAAACGAGATGATTCTGAGTCGAAAAATGCTGTTCGAGTTGGTATAGTTACTTTTTTTAATGAATCAAAAGGTTTTGGTTTTATAAAAGATTTACAAACTCAAGAAAGTGTTTTTACTCACATAAATGGGCACATTGATAATATTAAAGAAAATAATAAAGTTACTTTTTTAGTAGAAAAAGGAAAAAAAGGTTTAAACGCTTTTGATGTAAAATTGTTTAAACAATAATTATAAATTTTTAAAACACTAATTAACAATTTAAATAATATGAAAGAAGGAATAGTAAAGTTTTTTAACAGAGCCAAAGGATTTGGATTTATTAAACAATCTGACACCGGCGAAGACATTTTTGTACATCAAAGCGGTCTTATCGACTCAATTAACGAAAATGACAAAGTTGAATTTGAAGTAGAAAATGGAAAAAAAGGATTAAATGCTGTACAAGTTAAAGTAATTAAATAAGCATTTGTTTTCAAAATGTATTAAAAGCTGTCTTTTTAAAGATGGCTTTTTTTGTTTATTAGAAGATTTTAAAATATTTTTTAATTAAATTTGTTTTATAAAAATTAATCATTCTCTAATTAAAATGAAACTACTCGTTACATTTATTACCCTTACTTTTTTATCCATTAATGGATTTTGCCAGGCAGATTGCAATCTTACTTATTTAACAACTATCGAAAATTTTGATGTTTACACACACAATCCGAGTGGAGCAATTATTTACAGAGCTAAGTTTGCTGTTGATGCTGATGGAAGTCCAAGGGCTTATGGTCCCAATGATTCGGGACTTGACTGGACAGCAAATGCCGGTTACCCGGGAAATTGGTGGGGAATTGTTACCGATATAAATGGAGACCCAATTATTCAGGGACCTGGAGATCCTTATCCGGGCATGTATGTTTCTTCAACTTCATTAGTTCAGTCGGGGTATTCAAATTCAAATCCATTGAGGTATGTTGATTCTGAAAATATCCCCTTTATTGCTTTGCCGTCTGCATTACTATCCTTAGCAAATATTTCCTTGGGCGATTTGGTATATGTTAGAAACACTATAACAGGACTGACAAGTTTTGCATACTTTGTAGATGGTGGACCGTCCGGAAAACTTGGAGAAGGTTCAATGTTTTTAGCATCAGCCATAGGACTTAATAATAGTCCAAAAACAGGAGGAACTTCTCAACCAATTATTGATTATGTTGTTTTTCCCCAGTCGGGATTAGGACAAGGGACTCATCTTACACTTTCTCAAATTAACAGCATGGGGCAAACCGAACTCACAGCCGCAGGTGGTTCAAGTCTTCCAAATTGCCTTGATTCATTATTACCATCGTTGGATTGCAGCAATACCATTCCTCTAAGTTGTGGAGTAATGTATAGCGGTACCAGTTCTGTTTCTTCATCTTTAGTTGAAACATACAGTTGTAACAGCTGGACTGAAACCGGACCAGAAAGAGTTCATTCAATTATTCCAGGTGCAAACGGAACAATAACAGCAACCATTTCTAATTTCACAGGCGATTTGGATGTTTATATTCTTGGAAGTTGTGATGCTTCGGATTGTTTAGGAATTGTTTCTTCATCTTCAGCAACTTATGCCGGTGCAATTGCCGGCAATACCTATTATATAGTTGTTGATGCCGATGACGGAAGCGGAAGTGCTTACGATATTTTGGTTACTTGTCCAACTACAACAAACACTGGTGATTTCTTAAATTCAAAAAATATTGAATTATATCCAAATCCAACTTCTGGTTTATTAAGGATTTATTCAAAAAATCAGAATCTTGAAAAACTAATTATTATGGATGCATTGGGTAAGGTAATAGAAACATTATCTTTAAATAATAGCGAACTTATAAATATAGATAAATATAAAGCCGGAATTTACTTCTTTAAAATAATTAATAACGTACAGAATTCAACTTTTTTTAAGGTTATAAAAGAGTAGGAGAGACCAATAAGGGGGTAATATAAGCAAATAGCCCGACCAAAGGGACATGCTATAATAACTAATCGCACCTATCCATATTAAGACAGAAATAAAAAATTAATAAAACAAAAATAATCGAAAATGGCAATAATTACAGAAAATAATAACTTAGCAGAAAATTTTAAATATTTAATGCTATGGAAAATACTGAATTACAAAATGACATTGAGATTAACGAGGATTCAACCTATAAAAAAGGTATAGACCTTGAAAAAAAGTTTGCTGAATATATAAAGAGTGAAATGAAGTACGATAAAATTAAAATACGATTCCAAGTTAAACAGGCTAATAATAGCAGAGGTGCTAACGTGGACGTTATCGGGCAAAGAAAAAATGAAACTGGTGAAACTTGGGAAGGTATGGGTATAATATGGTTAATTATTTGTTTTATCGCATTGGTTGTTGGATTTATTATGGAATTTACAAATGATTGGGGAAGCGATTTAGGATTATATTTAATTATTTGTGGATTTATTCTTGAAATAGTTGGTATAATAGCATTAGTAATAAGTAATGCTTATAACATTGACAATATTTGGGTTGAATGTAAAAATCTTAAATCAAAAGTTAATATCAGTCAGATAAATAAAATGCTTACTGAAATTAAGCAGTATAAAGCAAGTGGTGATAGTCAATATAAATTCAAAGAATATGCTTTTGTTTCTGCAAGTGGTTTTATTGACAATGCTATTGAATTAGCAGAAGCAAATTCTATCAAAAGACTTCATTTATCTTTGGGGTACAATACTCCAAATGAAGTATTTAAAAAAGGTGCTTAAATGAATATTAACCTGTAGCCGTATTTTAGGACAAGACATCTAAAACAAAACCTTTCATAAATCTTTAATTATTATTTCAAAATCAGTGCGTGTTAAAAGCAAATATCGCAAATGTTGTTTAATTATAAATTCGGGTACTGGTGTAATATGCGATTGTAATGTAAGCGACCTGTTTAAATCTTTTCGGCTCCAATGCTCATGACCGCCTTTAGTTCTAATCAATTTGCAACCTTGTTGAGTAAGAAATTTACGGTAAATCTGTAAGCTTATATTTTTCATTGCTATGCAGGCAATTGTATATTTTTGCGATACGAACGAAACTCTTTATTGCGTATAATGCTGCTTAGATAATCTTTTTTCACAATAAGCTCATCCAATAGAGGTGGTGTGTATCTATCTAAAACTTTACGTTTTTTTATTTTCCAACCCAAACGGGTAAGTTCTATTTGAAAAGTATTTTTATTAAAAGTATAGTTTATAAATTCTTCGAGCGATAACTCAAACGATTTGCGGGCTTCTTCTTCCGAATTGCCATAACCGCTGACATCTAAAGCAGGTGAATAAACTATAAAAACATTATCTTCTTTAAATGACAGTAGCGGAACACTTACATTTACAGTAACACTATCTTTTTTTAGCTTTCCTTTAAAACCTATTTGTTTCATATTTATCCTGTGTTTTATATATTTAACCCACAAATTTACATAAAGTTTCAAACTTTTTTAAATTATTTTGTAAACTTTTTATAAAAAATATTTGCATTTACATTTTTTAATTATAGATTATTAACTATGTGCAGTAAAACCAAATTTGTAATACTTTTAATGTTTATCTTTTTCATCTGATTAATGTTTAGCTTTTCTATTATTTTATAACGTTCTGATTATCAATATATGCTTTTTTGTTATTTGTCCTATAATTTATATTATCCAAAATATTAATTACTTACAGTTTAACAACATTCACATATTGCTTATAATCTTAAAGCTCTGATAGTTTAATTTTATTTAATAATCTTATCTGTATATAGTTACAAAAAAATAGGAGAGTAGCACCTTTAATTCTCCTGTTTTTTTATATCTTTGTGATTCATAGTTGTAAAAAAGCGGTTTGCAAT
>JAVHRE010000184.1:0-3978 GCA_036171495.1 Bacteroidales bacterium | reverse complement strand
CTGCAAACAAACCAAATGCAGCTCCCATCGACATTTCAACCTTATTCATCATATAAGTTACAAGAAAAATTATAACATTAAAGATAAAGTATGTAAAAAAATATTCTCTGTTTTTATAATTAGGATAGTAAATAAACCTAACAAGAACAAAAACAGATAAAAGGTCAACTCCAAGTCGGATAAAAAATTTAGGAGAAATTTTATTAAACAATTCCCAAGTTGTTGGCATTGTATCGTTAGCAATTTGTAATAATGTCATAAATTTATATTTATTATTTAATTTTGTTTAATCTTATTTATTAAAATGCATTCCTGCCATTTTATAAACGAAACGTACTTTTGGTTTTAAGTTATTTTTTGGAACATTTTCAAATAAATTATAAATGCCAAAACAATATTTACTGATAGAACCTTCTCTTACGCCTGTTTTTCTTACTAATCGAACAAATTGTGAAACAGGTGCTGCTTTTTCGCGTTTTGTTTCGGCAATTACCATTTGAGGAAAAGAAACTGAAGCATTATCAATTGCTTTAATATAATTTAGATTTGTATCAATTGTTAATCTTTCTTTAGAATATTTATTTACAAAAGTCATTCTGGAATAATTTACCCAAATACATGGCATAAATATTTGTGGTTGATACGGAGTGTGGCTTATAATAAATTCGTTTGCTTTTGGTATAATTCCCGATTCGATATCTGCCATTTTAGTCCTTTTTTTAGAAGTAATTTTCTTATTGTTTTTGTGTTTTATTTCGAAAAACGTTAATCCATCAGAATCTAAATATCTTCTAAAACGAATTTTATAACGGTCGGGTTTGCCAATTAAATGTTTTGTGTAGAGTAATAAATTTTCTGTATCGAAATAAAGTGACTCGTACTGTTGATTGCGTACATTGTTGATTTCGAGTAAGCGATATTGGGAAGTCATTCCTTTAAGAATTTCGGGAAGTTCTGCGATAGGAAACACATACTTGGTATCAGTGCGTTCCATAAGCTTTACACTATCCATTTCGGTAAGAGAAACTGGTTCAAACAGTGAAAGTATATTGTTAAGTTCTGGCATTAAAATTCGTATTTGTAAGTTCGGGTTGAAATAACTTTATCGTTTGCGTCCAATTCTTTTTTTATTGCTTTAAGTCCTTTTGAATCATAAGCAAAAACAATTTTCTTAATAATTTTACCTGCACCGCTATATTCTATTTCAGAAACTTTTTCGCTATTTGTATTATAATTGAATAATATTTTTTTTATAAGTTTACCCGTTTCGTCAAATTCCGATTCTTCAATTTTATTTTCTTCGGAGTTGTATTTGTAAGTTTTTTTTATATTTTTTTCGGGGTTTGAGTCTGCAAGGACAAAAATTGTTTCTTCAATTTTATTGCCTTTTGAATCATATTTTGTTGATTCCTTGTGTTTTAATGTGCCATCTTTTTTATATTCTTCGTTAAAAGTAATATTGGCATTTTTATCGTAAGTTGTATATGAATCTTTGCGAGTTGTTTCTTTTCCATTAATATTTTCTGAAACCGATTCGGTAACTGATTTAATACCATACATTTTAATTGCCTTTTTTTCTTTCTTGTTTTGGGCAGCTAAATTAACAGCAATTGAAAGTATTATTAATAAAATAAAAAAAAATCGTAACATAAAATCAGTTTTTACTTGTTTTGATTTTAAAATCGGGAATTTCAACAATTTGTTTTCGGTCAGTAATTTCGACTTCTTTTATTACTGCACTATCCAAATGGTTAACACTGGTTTTTGTGAAAACATAAACTTTATATTTTCCCTTTCTTAGAAAGTTAAATTCAAAACCACCATCATTGTTAGTGTCCTGATTATCGCCAACGGCAGTTTCACTGCCATAAATGATGTAAACTTTTTGTGCTCCCAGGTAACCAGAATCTTGAGAAACGGTAAAAGACGAGTTATAATTTACTGTAAAAACTTTTCCTTTAATGCTTGCCCTGCCGCCATCGCCAGGTCCTTTTTTGCACGAAAAAAGCGAAAATGTGCCTAACACTATAATAAATAATATTTCCTTTATTAATCTGGAGTTTTTCATTTTATTTTTTATTAATTATAAATTTTGCTGATGATATAATTTTGTCGTTATCTGTTATTTTTAAATAATATATTCCATTTGCCATATTTCTAACATCAAAAGTATAATTATTTTTAACAATGTTAAAAGTACGAATAATATTTCCTGAATTATCGTAAATTATTCCATTTAAAGAATCGAAATTAAAATCATTAATTTTGTATTGTATTATAGCATAATCATTAATTGGATTTGGGTATATTGTTATAATCTTTTTATCAGAATAAAATTCACTGCTGATACTTTCTATTCCATTTGCCGAAAAATGCTGAGCGTAAATATCATCATTAAGTCCATTTCTAAAATCCTCCCACACATAAATACAACCACCTTTTCCGTCGGCAATATTTTTTGGATTAGTTTGTAAATTAACAGCATCCGATACAATATTACCGTTAACATTCCACAAAGCTATACCAGATGAGCTAATGCGCTGACTTTTAATATCCCAGTTTGCAGTAGTTGAATCCTGCCACACAATAATAGCGCCTCCGCTTCCATCGCCGCATATATTAGGATTGGTTTGGGTAAGTGGGGCATTTGTTAAACGAATTCCATTTAACTGCCATGCAACAGTACCATTCAGGTTAATTTTTTGTGCATATATGTCATGGTATAATCCGTTTCGTTTATCTCTCCATGTAATAATTGCGCCACTAATATTGTCGGATGTTATATCAATTGAAGTTTGGGAACTGTCAGCTAAACAAACAGCTGCCCCATTCGATAACCACTGCGTAACACCGGTTGAATTTATTCTTTGTGCATACACATCATAAGAAATTCCTCCACGTTTATCCTGCCATGTAATAATTGCTCCACCTAATCCATCGGATACTATTTTGGGATTTGTTTGTTTGTCAATAGCATTGCAAATGGCAATTCCATCAGTTACAAATAATGGAGTTCCCGAAGCATTTAAATGTTGAGCATAAATATCATAATCAACTCCGTTGCGTTTATCCTGCCATACAATATATGCCCCACCTAATCCATCAGTAACCAATCTTGCATTTTTTTGATTCATTATTGCAGTACAAACAGGAACACCTGTAGTTGCCCACATTACAACCCCATTAGTGCTGATTCGTTGTGCGTAAATATCCCAGAAACCTGCCAAAGAATCTTCCCAAACAGCAATAGCACCACCTGAACCATCAGAAATGATTTTTACATTTTTTTGTTTGCTTGGTTTTATAACAATGGGCACACCATTTAAAGTCCATTTTGCATTTCCTAAAGAATCTAATTTTTGTGCATAAATATCTCTATCGCCATTTGTAGAATCATCCCACGCAATTATTACACCTCCATTTCCATCTTCGGTTGTTGATGGATTTGCCTGGTCGGCAATTGTTGTACAAACTCCAATTCCTTGTGAAGTCCATAAACTGTAACCGTTAGAATTTACTCTTTGAGCAAAAATGTCTGATTTTAAGATATTATTTCTACTATCTGACCAAACAATAAATGCTCCTCCTTTTGTATCAGAAGCGATACTGAAATTTTTTTGATTATTTATTTCGGTACAAACAGGAGTATTTAAACTTGTATTATTTGTCCATTGCGAAAAAGAAAATACTGGACTAAAAAATAAAGTGGTTAAAATTATTTTAAACTTTTTTGAACTAATAATTTTACAATTTTTGAATTTGTTTTTTAACATAATAAATTTTTAAATTTGTGATTAAGACCTGAAATTATTATTAAGGTTGCAATTTACAAATATAGACGAAATGATTATAAAAAGCGTTGGAAATAATATGTTAAAAAATCGGTATTGTTAAATAAGTATAGGGATTGCTTCGTTCCTCGTAATGACGCTCCGAATAGTACGTCATTGCGAGTGTTAACATTTTAAAAAATGCTAT
>JAVHRE010000183.1:2564-3981 GCA_036171495.1 Bacteroidales bacterium | reverse complement strand
AAACAAAAATATTTAGAATTAATTAATGAAAAAGGCAAAGTTTATAATTTGGAATTTGAATTTAATTTTAAAAACAAGAAAAAATGCGTTGGTTTACTTTCTGCCGAATATATTACAATTGATAATCAACCCTGCATTTTAGGAATAATTCACGATATAACTGAACGAAAACAATTTGAAGAAGAAATAAAAGCTCAAAACGAAGAAATAATTGCTCAAAATGAGGAGTATAAGCAAATTAATAAAGATTTGTTTGATGCAAAACAACGTGCCGAAGAAAGCGATAAACTTAAAACAGCCTTTCTTCAAAATATTTCACACGAAATTAGAACCCCAATGAATGGTATTATAGGCTTTACAGACCTTCTTTTAAAACCAAATATTTCGGAAGATAAAAAACAAAAATATATTGATATTATACATGCAAATTGCCAGGGCTTGTTAGGAATTATAAATGATATTATTGATATATCTAAAATTGAATTAGGCCAAGTTACGATTCATCCCACTGAATTTAATTTAAACAGTTTATTTGATGAGATTGACCAATTTTTTACTCCTTCGGCACGATTTAGAAATTTAAGTTTAATATGCAAAAAAAGTTTAAATTTCAACGATAGTAAAATTATTGCCGACGATTCAAAAATTAAGCAAGTACTTAATAATTTAATTAATAATGCATTAAAATTTACCCGAACTGGGTTTGTAGAATTTGGATACCTTATTAATGGTAGCTTTATAGAATTTTATGTTAAGGATACTGGAATAGGTATTCCAAAAGATAAATTTAATCATGTTTTTGAGCGTTTTCGCCAAATTGAAAATGAATTAAAAGAAAGTAGAGTAGGTGTTGGTTTAGGATTGCCAATATCTAAAGCTTTGGTTGATATTATGGAAGGGCAAATTAATGTTTCTTCAGAAATTAATAAAGGCACTACTTTTTATTTTACTATTCCATTTAAGCCTTGTGCCGATTTGTTTCCAGCTCAAAAAATTAAAGTTACTGGCAATGTCGATTTTACTGGTAAAACAATATTAATTGTTGAAGACGATGAATCGAATTTGATGTATTTAAAAGAATTACTTTCTGATACTAAAGCAGATATTATTGATACAAAAAACGGAAAGGATGCAGTTTATATTTGTAAAAATAATCCAAATGTTGATGTAGTTTTATTGGATATTAAACTTCCTGATATTGATGGCTTTGAGGCCACAAAAGAAATTCGAAAATTTAACAAAAAGATACCAATTATTGCTCAAACGGCTTATGCTTTTTCAGTAGATAAAGAAAATGCTTTTGCTGTTGGTTGCGACGATTATTTTCCTAAACCAATTGATAGCGAGTTGCTTTTCAAAAAATTAGAGATTCTTTTTCGTTAATCTTTTGTCATTCTGAGTGATTAGCGAAGAATCT
>JAVHRE010000183.1:0-2464 GCA_036171495.1 Bacteroidales bacterium | reverse complement strand
TTTTGTCATTCTGAGTGATTAGCGAAGAATCTTTATGTAAATTCTAAAATAATAATTTCATGTTTTTAGGCATAATTTTAAATTTTATAATAATCTATATTTGTACCTTAATATTAATACGTAAATTTCGAAAAATATTATGTCAATAATAATTGAAAAAGATATAGTTGTGGTAGGAGCAGGATTAACGGGCTTAACAACTTCTTTTTATTTACAAAAAGGAAATGCTGATTTTATTGTAATCGAAAAAAATGATAAGATAGGTGGAGTAATTCAAACCGAAAAATATAACGGCTATGTAATTGAAACTGGTCCAAATACAGGAGTTGTTGGACATCCCGAAGTTGCAGAATTATTTGAAGACCTTGGCACTCAATGCGAAATTGATTTGCCAGGCAAAGAAGTAAATAAAAGATTTATATTAAAAAACAGCAAATGGGAACCACTGCCTTCGGGTTTGTGGAAAGGAATTGCAACTCCGCTTTTTACTTTTGGCGATAAACTTAGAATTTTAGGTGAACCATTCCGTAAGCGTGGCACAAACCCCAACGAAACCCTTGCTCAACTTGTACTTCGCCGAATGGGTAAAAGTTTTCTTGATTATGCTATTGACCCATTTATTATGGGTGTATATTCTGGCGACCCTGCTCGTTTAGTTACTCGTCATGCTTTACCAAAACTTTATAACCTCGAACAAACTTATGGTAGTTTTATTGGCGGAGCAATAAAAAAAGGTTTTAAAAAGAAATTGCCACGTGATATGAAAGCTACACGCAAAGTTTTTTCGGTAAAAGGCGGATTATCTGAATTAATAAATGCTTTATACACTAAAGCTGGTAAAGAAAATTTTATTCTTGGTGCAAACAATTTAAAAGTGCAATACGTTGATGGTAAATATGTTTCCACATTTTTAAATTCTGAAGGCACCGAAATTACTGTTAAATCAAGTAAACTTATTACAACAACCGGAGCGTTTGCACTCGATAATATCTTGAGTTTTGTTGATAAAGAAAAACTTTCGTTAATTACTAATTTGCCTTATGCAAATGTTGTTGAAGTTGTTTTAGGTTTCGAAAAATACGATGGCTTTAAACCCGAAGGATTTGGCGGACTAATTCCTTTTGTTGAAAACCGCGATGTGCTTGGAGTTTTATTTATGTCAACGCTATTTCAAAAAAGAACGCCCGATAATTGCAATTTGTTTACAATGTTTTTAGGCGGTGTTCGCAAACAAAATATTTTCGAAAAGTCGGAACCTGAACTTAAAAAAATTGTTGAAAATGAATTTATGCAATTAATGAAACCATCGGTTTTTAATCCCAATTTATTCAAATTATTTTGGCACAAAAATGCTATTCCTCAATATGGTATTGAATCAGAAGAACGTTTTAAAATGGTAGAAATATTAGAAAAAGAATACTCAGGGCTCATTATTGGCGGAAATTTAAAAGATGGAATTGGAATGTCCGACCGTATTAAACAAGGAACATCGCTTGCTGATAGAGCATTAAATTAATTTAGTTCATGTGTTTTGTAAAATGTTATTGCGATATAAATCGTAAAAATTTCATTTTATATCGTAATAAATACGATTAATTTGTTGTTTTATTAAATAAACTAGTATTTTTGAGTTTTAAAACACAATTTAATATGTTTATTAAACCAAAACTAACTCCATTTCCTGAAATTCTTGAATTATTAACTGAAAAAGACAAGTTATTAGTTGAGAGTACTAAATACGAAGTTAATTATAAAGCAGGCGAAGTAATTTTTAAAAGAGGAACTAAAACTACTCAATTAATGTTTTTAACTTATGGTTTGGCAAAATCATATATCGAAGGATACAACAATAGAAATTTAATAATTAGATTAATAAAACCTTATGAAATAATTGGTGTTTTAGCATCGTATGTTGGCAAACAAGAGCAGTATTCTGTAATGGCTGTTGAAGATTGCCATTGTTGTTTTTACGATTTAGAATTATATAAAGAGATTGCACGCCGAAATTCAAAAGTTTACGATAAACTTACCGAAAACCTTTGTATTCACGCATTGCAATATTATTCAAAATTTATTAGTCTTACGCAAAAGCAAGTAAATGGTAGAATTGCCGAAGTTTTACTTTATTTACATAACGAAATTTATCAAAAAAATCCTTTTATTTTAACTGTTTCGAGATATGACATTGCCGATATGACAGGCATGTCGAAAGATACTGCAATTAGAGTACTTAAAAATTTCGATACCGAAAAAATAATTAAACTTAAAAAAAGAGAAATTACAATACTTGATTTAGAAAAATTAGCTCAAATTAGTAATAACGGGTAAATTTATTGCTTACCAATAATTTAATTTACTTTTTTAAATTTTTCTTAAAAACATTTCTTAATTTAGCCTTTAATTTATTACTAACTGATGTTACGCAAAAAAACAGCTCCCGTACGTCATTCCCGCGAAAGCGGGA
>JAVHRE010000182.1:16390-18491 GCA_036171495.1 Bacteroidales bacterium | reverse complement strand
TTTTTTTGTCCATTTTTTACACTTTTTAGTGTAAACCTATTTCAGGACAAGACAGCTGTTATAGGGCTTCCGGCATTTCGCAACATTGTGGGAGAACTATTACAGAACCGCATTGGTATAAATATTTATCTTTGTAAAAATAAATTAATTAAATGTGTGGGATTTGTGGAATATTTGATTTTAAAGACAGTGCCGAAAAATGGACAACTGCTTTAACTCAAAGTAATTTATTATTAAAGAATAGAGGTCCAAATAACGATGGAATTTTTATTAATAAAAATGTAGGACTTTCACACACCCGGCTTGCTGTTATTGATACTTCTGAAGCTGCAAATCAGCCTTTTACCGATAATACCGGACAATATACAATAGTTTTTAATGGCGAATTTTACAATTATCAGGAGCATAAAAACATATTACAACAAAAGGGATATGTTTTTAAAACCCATTCTGACACCGAAGTGCTTTTAAATCTTTATATTGCTCAAGGCGAAAGTTTTTTAAATTATGTGAATGGCTGTTTTTCGCTGGCAATTTACAATAGAAAAGATGAGAGTTTATTTATTGCTCGCGATAGATTTGGTATAAAACCACTTGTTTATTACACAGATAACGATAAAATTATTTTTGCTTCAGAAATTAAAGCAATATTAACTTTTGGTATTCCTAAAATATTGAATCACGATGCATTGCAATTATACCTTTATTTTAATTATATACCAGCACCTTTAACAATATTCGAAAAAGTAAATAAACTTTTACCCGGACATTTTATTAAAGTTGTAAAAAACAAAATTGAATTAAAACAATATTACTGCATTGACAATCGGGTAAATAAGGAAATTAAAATTGACGAAGCAGTAAACGAACTTCGTAATTTGCTCGAAAGTTCTGTTAAAAGACGTTTAATATCTGATGTTCCGCTTGGAACATTTTTAAGTGGTGGCATTGATTCAAGCATAATAACTGCTATTGCTGCAAAACATACTGCAAAATTAAATACTTTTTCGGTAGGTTTTAAAGAAGATAAATATTATGATGAGACCTCATCGGCTCAAATAATAGCCAACAAATTTAAGACTAATCATACAGTTTTTTCTTTATCGCGAAATGACTTGCTAAACGAAGTTACTAATGTTTTAGATTATCTCGATGAGCCTTTTGCTGATAGTTCTGCAATTGCAGTTTCGGCATTAAGCAGGTTAACAAAGCAAAAAGTTACAGTTGCATTATCGGGCGATGGAGCTGATGAGTTGCATGCAGGATACAATAAACATTATGCACATTATTTGGCATTAAATGGAGGTGCAAATAATTTATTTGCAAAAGCTTCTTTACCATTATTAAATTTATTGCCAAAATCAAGAAATTCATCATTTTCAAATAAAACAAGACAAGCTCAACGTTATGCAAAAGGATTAATTAAAAACGATAAAGACCGTTATTGGTTTTGGAGTACTTTTGCAGAAGAAAAATACGTTAATAACCTATTGGTTAGCAATAACATTACTAACTTTAAAACAAATAAATCAAATATTTTAAAAAATATTAATTCTGATTTCAACTCATTGTTACTTGCCGACATGAATCTTGTTTTGCCAAACGATATGCTATTTAAAGTGGACATGATGTCAATGATGCACGGTTTAGAAGTGCGTGTACCAATGCTCGACCACACTATTGTTGATTTTATGTTTACATTACCTTCTTCTTTTAAGATAGACAAATTATCACGCAAAAAACTTTTACGCTCAGCTTTTGCCGATGTACTTCCTACTGAAATTCTCGAAAAACCAAAACATGGATTTGAAGTTCCACTTTTACCATGGTTAAGAAATGAGCTAAAACCAATGCTCAATAATTTGCTTAATGAAACATTAGTAAATGAACAAAAAATATTTAATTACTCCGAAATCAAAAAACAAAAAGATATATTGCACAGTGTTAATCCATCAGAAAGCCCCGTTCATCTATGGAGCCTTTTGGTTTTTCAGTATTGGTGGAACAAATATTTAAACTAATCAAGTTTATTATAAGGTTAATAATAAATAGTTTACCGAAAATATTATCTTTGCGTATTAATTATTGGGAAGGCAAGATT
>JAVHRE010000182.1:16160-16290 GCA_036171495.1 Bacteroidales bacterium | reverse complement strand
GAAAAGATTGGGAAGGCAAGATTGAAAAGATTGGGAAGGCAAGATTGAAAAGATTGGGAAGGCAAGATTGAAAAGATTAGGAACGATATCAATCCTATCAATCTACTTCAATCCTATCAATCTACTTCAA
>JAVHRE010000182.1:10302-16060 GCA_036171495.1 Bacteroidales bacterium | reverse complement strand
ATTAGGAACGATATCAATCCTATCAATCTACTTCAATCCTATCAATCTACTTCAACCTACATCAATCTATTTGAAAAGAATGTCAATAAGTTAATAAAAACAGATGAAAAAAATATTACGCATAATTAACCGTTTTAATTTAGGTGGTCCAATATATAATGCGGCTTATTTAACAAAATATTTAAGTCCGGAGTATGAAACTCTGTTAATAGGTGGCGAAAAAGATGAAGACGAAGACAGTTCAGAGTTTATACTTAATCAATTAGGTGTAAATTATTTGAAAGTACCTGAAATGCAAAGAACTATAAATGCTTTTCAGGATTTAAAAGCTTATAACCGAATAAAAAAAATAATAAAAGAATTTAAACCCGATATTGTTCATACACATGCATCAAAATCAGGAATGTTGGGACGAAAGGCTGCTTTTAGCTGCAATGTTCCAATTGTAGTTCACACATTTCATGGTAATGTTTTTCACTCTTACTTTAACTTTCTAAAAACTAATGCTATTATTAAAATTGAACAACATCTTGCTAAAAAAACAACTGGAATTATTGCAATAAGCGCTCTTCAAAAAACAGAATTAACGGAAAAATATAAAATAGCCGAACCATCAAAATTTACAGTTATTCCGTTGGGTTTCGATTTATTAAGATTTCAGGAAAATCAATTAGAAAAAAGAGAGACTTTTAGAAAAGAAAACTATTTAGATGATGATGAAATTGCAATTGGCATTGTTGGAAGACTTGTTCCAATTAAAAATCATGCAATGTTTATAGAAACTTTTGCTAAAGCTAAACAAATAACCGGAAAAAAAATCAGAGGATTTATTATTGGTGATGGGCAATGCAGAAAAGAAATTGAAGATTTAGCTCACGATTTTAATCTGATTATTAGTCCAAACGGAAGCACTACTTTAAAACCCGATATTCGTTTTTCGAGTTGGATACACAAAGTTGATTATGCTTATGCCGGGCTTGATATTGTTGCACTCACTTCAAATAATGAAGGAACACCCGTTAGTTTAATAGAAGCACAAGCATCGGGAAAACCAATTATTTCGACTAATGTAGGTGGAATTGAGAACATTGTTATTCCAAACGAAACAGCACTTTTAACAAGGTGTGGCGACAAAATTGCATTTGAAAGCAATCTTGAAAAATTAATTTTAAAACCAGAACTTAGAATAGAATTATCTAAAAAAGGACGTAACTTTGTAAACAAAAAATTTAATTACACCCGATTAGTTGATGACACTGCAAAATATTATGAAAAACTTTTTCGAGAAAAAAAATTATAGCCTTTCTAATTACCTGAATATATTTTAATTTTGTATTTTTGACAGCAAAATAAAGTATAACATTTTCAAACGGTGAAAATAATTGAATTAAAAAATATCCTGAAAATTTCGATGTTAATTGTTATTTGTGTAACATCTATATCTTGCCGAACAATTAATTCAAATGAAATGTTTAAAACTGCTCCTGAATTCAAATACTCGGAATTTAAACCATCAGAAAAAGAATATAAAATACAGCCATTTGATAAACTTGATGTTAAAATATTTTCAAACGATGGATTTAAGTTAGTTGATGTATCACAAAGTTCACAGCAAATGCAAAATCCTATTAGTTATTTAGTTGAATATGACGGGCAAGTTAAGCTTCCAACTGTTGGGCGAATTTTAATTTCTGGAAAAACTATACGTGAAGCCGAAGACATGCTCGAACAAAAATATAAAGAATTTTTTGTTGAACCTTTTATTTTGATTACTGTAACAAATAAACGCGTTATTGTTTTTTCAGGTGGCGCAGCAACAGGAAAAGTAATACCGTTAACAAATGAAAATTATACTCTTATTGAAGCACTTGCAGAAGCCGGAGGAATTACTGATTTTTCTAAATCTCATAAAATAAAACTTTTAAGAGGCGATTTGAATAATCCGGAAGTTTTTCTTTTTAATGTTCGCGACCTAAAAGACATGAAGAATGCTAATTTTATGTTACAGGCAAATGATATTATATATGTTGAAGCTCGACCAAAATACGCATCACGTGTTATTTCTGAAATATCTCCATATATTGGTTTGTTAACCAGTGCTTTATTTATTTATGGACTTTTTCTAAGATAAAATAAATGGAACAGAAACGCATACCTATATTAAATGAGAAGTTTGATGTAAATATTTTTCTTCAGGTTTTTAAGAGAAGCGTTATTTTGTCTGTTTTAATATTTATTGCAGCATTCGCTGGGGCTTTTGTTTATCTTCGATATACACAACCAACATACAAATCAACTTCGATACTTCAATTAAAAAATGAAAGTACCACAGCCAATAAAGTTCTTAATCTTACAACTGCAGTTGAAGAAATTAACAGTATGCAAATTATTGAACTTATTCGTTCAAAAGAGTTTTTAAAACGCACATTTAATAAGTTACCTCTAAAAGTTAGCTATTATTCTCAAGGAACATTTTTGGTAAATGAATTATATAGAACAAGCCCTTTTAATGTAGATTATAAAAATAAAAACAACAATTTATTAAATGTTCCAATTTATGTTTCTTTTGATAAAAATGGCGATGCGTCTATAAAATACCAGGCAAGAAACGTTGATTACGAAAAAAAAATTATTAAAAACCAATGGGCAGATATTGGCGGTTTAGAAATTAATCTTGAAGTAACCGACCTTAATGCAATTCGTTCGCAAATAGAAAAAATCAAAACAGATTCATATTATTTTATTGTAAACGATACCGAATCTGTTTACCATAAGTATAGCAGCCAATTGGAAATTAGTTTGCTTAATCAGGAAGCTAACACAATTAAAATAACTTTTACTGATAACAACGCACAAAAAACCAGCGAAATGGTAAACACTATTGCCGAAGAATTTATAAAATACGACCTTGAAAAGAAAAAAGAAAGCTCGCAAAAAATACTTGATTTTATCGAAATCCAAAACAAATTAATATATCAACAGCTTGATAGTATTGAAGGATTATTAATGAAATTTGGCATTTCGCATCAAATTAAAAACGATAATGATTCAAAAGAATCGGGAAATGATAGATATTCCACTCTTTTATCAAAAATTGAAGAAGAAATTGATAATGTTGAAGTTGATATTTCAAATCTTAAACAAGTTATTGACGAAATATCTAAAACCCCAAACATTAAAGTTTACGATTTAATATCACTATTGCCTTCTAAAAACGATGGGATTTTAATAAGCTTATTAAATCAAATGCAAAATTTAATTAATCAGCGCGATTTGTATTTAAACAATCAAACACAAAATAGTTTTCAAATAAAAGTAATTGATAAACAAATTGAAACACAAAAACAAACATTAATTGATTTAATAAAATCGAATTATAACCGTGCACTCGACAAAAAAGCAACCTTAACAAAAAAACTTGCCGAATATGAAATAAAAGTGTATGGAAATTCGTCGTCAATTGATTTAGATTATCTTAAAATAAAACGCCTTTATACAATTAACGAAGATTTTTATAACAAACTTCTCGAAAAAAAAGCAGAATATTTAATTTCTCAAGCCGGTTCTATTAGTCAAAATACAATTCTCGAAAACTCAGTTATCCCAACAACCCCAATTGCACCTATAAGAAGTTCTGTTTTAATTTTGTTTTTAGTTATTGCACTTGTTATTAATGCTATTTTAATTATTGTTAGATATTTATTATTTAACGAAATTACTTCACCCGATGATATCAGAGTTTACTCACAAGTTCCTGTTGTTGGTGTTGTTCCGTTATATAAAACAAAGTTACCCGTTTCGCAACTTTTAGTTGACATTAAACCTAACTCAGTATTTTCCGAAGCTTTTCGCTCTGTACGTTCAAGTTTAGAATTTATTAAAAACACACAGCAATCAAAAACAATTGCAATTTCTTCAACAGTTAGTGGTGAGGGTAAAACATTTGTAGCACTTAACCTCGGTGGAATTTATGCCCTTCAGGGTAAAAAAACAATTTTAGTTGACCTTGATTTGCGAAAGCCTCGTTTTCATTTATGTTTTAACACCGACAATAGTAAGGGATTAAGCACAATATTAATCGGGAAAAATAAAATTTCTGATTGTATAAAAAACACGAAAATACCCAACCTCGATTATATAACTGCAGGTCCAACACCACCAAACCCATCGGAACTCACTGCTGGCAAGGAAATTTTACATATTATTAATGAACTGAAACAAATTTACGATGTTATAATTATTGATACTCCTCCGCTTGGGCTTGTTACCGATGCACTTAACATTTTTAAAAGTTGCGATTACCCTATTTATGTAATAAAAGCACATTATTCGAAACGCTCATTCTTATATAATTTGAATCACCTGTTAATCGAAAAGCATATAAAAGATTTGTCGGTTGTTATTAATGGAATGGATATTGAAAAATCGCAATACGGCGGTTATAATTATGGTTACGGATATGGTTATGGTTATGGATATGGAAACACCGAATATCATACAGATTATTACGACGATACAGAAACTAAAAAGAAAAAAAGTTTTTTTGCAAAAATTATTTCACACTTATAATGAATGGTACAAATATTCATATATTTCATTTAGCATATTTTTTTATTTTTTTGCTCGTAAGCTACTTTACGCATAAATTCTTTTTTAGCAAATCAACAAAATACAATATTAGAAAAGCTAATTTAAACGGAATTAGATGGAGTAGTCAAACCAAACCAATTTCCGGCGGAATTACTTTTTTTGTAATATTATTTGTTTCATCGTTAGTATATATTTTGTATCAAAAGGATATTTATTCGATTAACGAAGAAAATATTTACATTGGTGTTGTGCTAATTGTTGCGTTTTTAGTTGGACTTGCCGATGACATGCTCAGTATTTCTCCGGTTTTAAAATTATTGGCTCAAATTGCTTGTGCTCTAATACTTATAAGAGGTGGAATTTATATCGAAATTTCATCTGACTTTTATTTTAATGCCCTTTTTACTGTTTTTTGGATTATAGGCATAATGAATTCAATTAATATGCTCGACAATATGGATGCAATTGCTACAATTACAGCTATTACAATTACTATTGGTTTAATTATTCAAAATGTTTTAACAAATGGTTCTAATATTGATTTGGTTATTTTTCTCGCTTTACTTTCATCGTTAATTTCCTTTTTGAAATTTAATTGGTATCCCGCAAAAATGTATATGGGCGATACAGGTAGTCAATTGTTGGGCTCTTTTTTTGGAGCATATAGTATCGTTTATTTTTGGAATAAACCTGTAACTATGGATATTTACCCTTCCATTTATCATGTTTTTATAATATTTCTGATTTTTTTAATACCAATTATTGATACAACAACCGTAACAATTAATAGAATATTAAATAAAAAATCACCATTTGTTGGTGGCAAAGACCATACAACCCATTTTTTTTATTATCGGGGATTATTGGAACCTAAAATTGCTATTATGTATTTTGTTGTAAATATTATTTCGGTAAGTTTAGGATTAATAATTTTACATTCTAATACAATTTTTGCAACCTGTTTAGGTGCTTTTTCAATAATATATGGTATCTTAGCGTTTTTAATTTTTTATATAAATACACGCATCACAAAACCAAAATAAATAAAGTAAAAAGTTAGAAGTAAAAAGTTAGAAGTCAAACGATAAACGATGACATTATTAAATAACAATTAACAGAAATAAATAGAAATTGATAGAAATAAGTTGAAATAAATTGTTGTCATGTT
>JAVHRE010000182.1:0-10202 GCA_036171495.1 Bacteroidales bacterium | reverse complement strand
TGATTAGCGAAACATCTTTTCTTAAAATACCCCTTTAATGAAAAAAACAGAAATAAATAGAAATTGATAGAAATAAGTTGAAATAAATTGTTGTCATGTTGAGTGATTAGCGAAACATCTTTTCTTAAAATACCCCTTTAATGAAAAAAACAGAAATAGATTGAAATAACCAATAACCTAATAACTAAATAACCTAATAACTAAATAACCCAATAACTTAATAACCCAATAACTTAATAACAATGAACATCGAACTAAAAAACAATAAACAATGAACATAAAACAATTAAAAAACTTTTGGTTAAAGCTTGCTTCTACTTTTACTGCATTATGTTTGTTGTGGCTAATGATAAGTCTTTTTAGTTTTTCGGGCAATAAAACAGAATCGCCAATAGATAAAAAATATTTAGATGAATTTTATACCCGATATGCTGTATTTGCTATTCAGTTCCCCGATAATTTGTCGTTTGCCGACGAAAAAGTGCCTCTCGAAGATTTTGATGTTTATGAAAATCTCGACCGCGAATTTTTAATTAATACTTATTGGCACTCACAGACATTTTTATTTATTAAACGCTCGTACCGCTATTTTCCTGTTATCGAACCAATTTTAAAAGAAAATGGGATACCTGACGATTTTAAATATTTATGCGTTGCCGAAAGTGGTTTGAGTAACGCTGTTAGCCCAATCGGAGCTTCCGGATTCTGGCAATTTATGAAACCTACCGCAATTAAATATGGACTCGAAGTTTCTGACGAAATTGACGAAAGATATAATTTAGAAAAATCTACAAAAGCTGCATGCGATTATTTAAAAGATTGTTATAACAATTATAAGAACTGGGCTTTAGTTGCCGCATCTTATAATGCAGGAACGGGCGGAATTGATAATCAGGTTAAAAAACAAAAAGTAAATTCATATTACGATTTAATGCTAAACGACGAAACTTCGAGATATGTTTATCGAATTATTGCAATTAAAACGATTATGAGTAATCCATTAATTTATGGATTCCATTTTCGTAAAAAAGATTTGTATCCACCAATTCCAACCGAAAACATAGTTGTTGATTCAACAATATCTGACCTTGCTTCGTTTGCAATTTCTAAAGATATAAATTATAAAATGTTGAAATATTTTAACCCTTGGTTGCGTCAAAATTCTTTAACTATTTCCCAATCGAAAAAATATACTTTAAAAATTCCTAAAGCCGGATATCGCGATTTGAATAAAATTTGGTTAGATTCTGGAATTCCCGAACAAGAAACTAACGATACCACATCAGTTAATAATACTAAAAACATTAAGTAAAAATGGCTGATGAACTTGCCGCTAAAAAGCAGGAAAATATAGAAATTATTGGTGCAAGGGTTCATAATTTAAAAAATATTAACCTTGTAATTCCACGCAATAAACTTACAGTTATTACAGGCTTAAGCGGAAGCGGAAAATCGTCTTTAGCATTTGATACAATTTATGCCGAAGGGCAACGTCGTTATATCGAAACATTTTCGGCTTATGCCCGAAGTTTTATTGGTAACCTCGAACGCCCCGATGTTGATAAAATTTCGGGATTGAGTCCGGTTATTGCTATTGAGCAAAAAACTATTAATCGAAACCCCCGCTCAACTGTTGGAACAACCACCGAAATTTACGATTTTTTAAGATTATTATTTGCCCGGGCATCGGAAGCTTTTTCGTATGTTACAGGAGAAAAAATGGTTAAATACTCCGAAGTTCAAATTAATGCAATAATTAAAGAGCAATTTAACAATAAAGAAATTTCTATTTTAGCTCCGTTAGTTAAAGGTCGTAAAGGTCATTATCAAGAGCTTTTTGAAAGAGCTCGGCGAAAAGGGTTTATTTATATCCGTATTGATGATGAAATAAAAGAACTTAAATACGGATTAAAAGTTGACCGATACAAAATTCATAACATTGAATTAGTAATAGATAGAACTATTGTAAACGAAGCTTCTGAAAAACGATTACGAGAATCGCTGCAAATTGCTATGAAACAAGGCAATGGAATTTGTTTAATAATAGAAAAAGAATCTAATAAATTAAGATATTTTAGCCGTTCATTTATGTGTCCTACAAGTGGAATATCATATAATGAACCTGCGCCTCATACTTTTTCGTTTAACTCGCCACAAGGAGCTTGTCCAAATTGCAGTGGTTTAGGACGTCTTACGCGTGTTGATTTAGATAAAATAATTCCCGATAAATCTATGTCAATTGCAAGAGGCGGCTTTGCTCCATTAGGAAAATACAGAAGTTCTTTAATCTTTTGGCAACTCGAAGCTATAGCTGCAAAATATAATTTTTTTCTTAAAACACCTATTCAGGAAATTCCCGAAAATGCTTTAAATATATTATTATATGGCTCTGGTGAAACATTTAGATTACAAGGAAATTATCCGGGCATATCATCAAATTATTTAATTAATTGGGACGGAATAGTAAACTATATTTTAAATCAGCATCACGAATCTACATCGCAAAAAGCTATTCAATGGTCAAATGATTTTGTTGTTGAAGAGGTTTGTTCAGAATGTAACGGTACACGTTTAAAAAAAGAAGCACTTTATTTTAAAATAGACAATAAAAATATTGCCGAACTATCTCAAATGAATCTATCCGATTTATATGAGTGGTTGAATAATATTGAAGTTAGGATATCACAAAAACAAGCTACAATTGCCCGTGATGTATTAAAAGAAATTCGCAACCGGCTAAAATTTATTCTTGATGTTGGAATAGATTATTTGAATTTGAATCGCCCTGCTTCATCGCTATCGGGTGGCGAAAGTCAGCGAATTAGGCTTGCCACTCAAATAGGCAGTAAGTTGGTAAATGTACTTTATATCCTCGACGAACCAAGTATCGGATTACACCAGCGAGATAATGAGCGGTTAATAAAATCGTTGAAACAATTACGAGATGCAGGAAATACCGTAATTGTAGTTGAGCACGATAAACAAATGATTATGTCTGCCGATTATGTTGTTGATATGGGACCTTATGCCGGTCAAAATGGCGGAGAAATTGTTGCTCAAGGAACCCCCGAAGAAATTATTAATAAACAAGGACTTACAGCCGATTATTTAAGCTTCAGAAAAAATATTAATGTGCCGGAATTTAGGCGTAAAGGAAATGGGTTGCTCTTATTGCTATCAGGTGCTTCGGGTAACAATTTAAAAAATGTTGAAGTAGCAATTCCTTTAGGAAAATTGGTTTGTGTAACGGGAGTATCCGGTAGCGGAAAATCAAGTTTAATAAAAGAAACATTACAACCAATTTTATCAAAACATTTTTATCGCTCGTTACGAAATCCGCTTCCGTTTAAGCAAATAAAAGGACTGGAAAATATTGATAAGGTAATTGAAGTTGACCAATCTCCAATTGGCAGAACACCACGTTCAAATCCTGTAACATACACACAAATATTTACCGACATAAGAAAATTGTTCGAAGAAATGCCTGCATCAAAAATCAGAGGCTATAACGCCGGACGTTTTTCGTTTAATGTTAAAGGTGGTCGTTGCGAGAGTTGCGGGGGATCTGGTGTTAATACAATTGAAATGAATTTTTTACCCGATGTTTATGTTACCTGTACAGAATGTTATGGTAAACGATATAATCGCGAAACATTAGAGGTAAGATATCGTGGAAAATCTATTAGCGATGTGCTTGAACTAAGCGTAAAACATGCAGTTGAATTTTTTGAGAATATTCCTAAAATTCATAACAAACTAAAAGCACTTGATGATGTTGGATTAGGCTATGTTACTTTAGGACAATCGTCAAAAACACTTAGCGGAGGAGAGGCTCAAAGAATAAAATTAGCCGCAGAATTTACAAAAAAAGATACCGGTAAAACACTTTATATCTTAGATGAGCCAACAACCGGACTTCATTTCGACGATGTCAGAATTTTAATGAAGGTACTAAATAAATTAGTTGACAAGGGAAATTCAATTATTGTAATTGAACATAATTTAGATGTAATTAAACAAGCCGATTACATTATTGATATGGGAATGGAAGGCGGAACGCATGGTGGAAATATAGTTGCATACGGAACTCCCGAAGAAATAGTTTTAAAAGGCATAGGCTATACAGCAAAGTTTTTAAAAAATGAGTTAGAAATAAATGATACTTTAAAAAATAATAAACATAAATTAATAGAAATATGAGTACAACAGAAGATAAAATAATTAGAGCATTCGAAAATAAAGATTGGAATGTGGTTAAAACTCACGATTCGTGGCAAATTTTTAAAATCATGTCCGAATTTGTTCAGGGTTTCGAAAAACTATCTAAAATTGGACCTTGTGTCTCAATTTTTGGTTCGGCAAGAACTAAACCCGATAACAAATATTACAAATTAGCCGAAGAAATTGCATATAAACTAACTCAATTAGGTTATGGAGTTATTACTGGTGGCGGTCCTGGTATTATGGAAGCCGGAAACAAAGGAGCAAAACTTGGTGGTGGAAATTCTGTTGGAGTTAACATAGTGCTTGAATTTGAACAACATCCAAACCCTTATATAGATATGGATAAACTTATTCATTTCGATTATTTCTTCGTTAGAAAAGTAATGTTTATGAAATATGCACAAGGATTTGTTGTTTTGCCCGGCGGTTTTGGTACTTTCGATGAACTGTTTGAAGCTATTACACTTATTCAAACAAATAAAATTGCCCGATTCCCTATTGTTTTAGTTGGTAAAGCTTATTGGCAGGGTTTATTGGACTGGGTTAAAAAATTTGTTTTAAACGAAGAACATAACATTTCACCAAAAGACATGGATTTGTTTTTTCTTGCTGATTCTTCTGATGAAGCTGTTGATTATATTCATTCATTTTATCAAAAATATGTTCATAAACCTAATTTTTAAGCATCTTTCAAATCCGATAGCGAACGGATTCATTTTCGGTCATAAGCCCTTGCGTTCTTAGCGACTTTGCGTGACAACTTTTAAGTCGGATGAGTAGTTACAAAAATTTATTTTCCGAAAAAACATTACTAAAAAACTCGGCAAAATAATTATTAATAATGGCAGAGCAATAATAAATCCGCCAATAACTGCAATTGCAAGCGGTTGGTGCATCTGTGCCCCAGTGCCTATACCAGCAGCTAAAGGAGCAAGTGCTACTATTGCTCCCAAAACAGTCATTAAATTTGGTCGTAAACGAGCTGAAATTGCAACTGAAATCGCATTTGTTACATTTTCAGTTTTCAATTCAAATAAAAACTTCTGAATGGTAAAAATTGAGTTTTCGCCGATTATTCCAATAATCATAATCAAACCTGTGTAGCTACCAACATTTAATGGTGTGTGGGTTAAAAACAAAGCAATAACACTGCCTGAAATTCCTAAAAAACTTATAAAAAGAACTATTAATGAAAGTTTTAGGCTTTTAAACATAAACAAAACAATTGTAAATACTAATAATCCGCCTGCAATAAGTATTTTCAATAAATCTGCGAAAGATTGCTGTTGCTCAGCGTAAGAGCCACCATATATTATTTGATAAGATGGTGGTTTGTTTATTTTAGCGAGTTTATGCTGAATATCTTTCATAACACTTCCCAAATCACGATTGTTTAACCTTGCTGTAACAACGCCCATTGTTTGCAGGTTTTCTCTTTCAATTTCCGAAACACCACTTTGGATATTGAAATCGGCAAATTCATTTATTGGAAGATATTCCCCTAACAATGTGCAAATTTTTACTTGCTTTATTTTTTCAATAGGAGTTTTGTTATTAAGAGGAAAAATCATTCGGATATCGGTTAACTGCTCTTTTTCAGGTATTGAGCCAACAATTATTCCTTCTAAATGTGTTCCTATTTGTTCCTGTAAATCAGATGAGTTAAGTCCAAACTGTTTTAATTTATTTTCTTTTGGAAAAATTTTCAACATAGGACCTGCAATTACAATTCCATCAAAAACATCGGCAGTTCCTTTAACAGTTTGAAGACTGTCGGCAACTTGTTTTGACAACTTTTCTAATTGAGCGTGATTATCACCAAATATTTTAATTTCAATAGGTTGCACACTGTTCATTAAATCGCCGAGCATATCGGTTATTACTTGCCCAAAGTCAACTCTAAGAGCAGGTAAAGCATTTTCAACTTTTGAACGAAGAACATCGGAAACTTCATCGGTTGTTCTTTTTCTCTTTTTATTCAGTTCAATCAGATAATCGCCACGATTAGGTTCGGTAATAAAAAATCCCATTTGAGTTCCTGTGCGTCGCGAATAATTTTTTACTTCCGGTATGTTTTCAATAATTTTATCGACTTCATTTAGCATTTTGTTGGTTTCTTCCAGTGAAGTTCCAGGCGGAGAATTATAATCTAAAACAATTGAACCCTCATCCATTTCGGGCAAAAATCCAGTTGGAAGTTTTGGCATTATAAAAACAATGCTCAAAATCAATAACAAAACAAAAGTTACACTTATGTAAGGTCTTTTAATAAAAAATTCTATCCAATGATGATTTTTAACCTTCTTTATTTGAGCAGTTTTTACAAATGTTTTGTTTCTTGAAAAAAGCAGATAAATTACAGGTAAACCAAGCCATGTAATTATAAATGAACAAAGCAATGTAATAATCATTGTTTCGGTAAGAATTTTAAAATAAGCACCTGCAACACCCGACATTAATTCAAAAGGAATTAGAATGACAATAGTGCTGAGTGACGAACTTACCATTGAAGGGAATAAGAAATGAATGGCTTTACCGATTAACTCTTTAGGCTTTCGTTCAGGATATTCTTCGTGAGTGCGATGAATTTGCTCCACAACTATAATAGCATCGTCAATAATTAATCCTATGGAAGCGGCGATTGCACCAATAGTCATAATATTAAAATCGAACCCTATAAAACTTAGGGTGATAAAGGTAAGAGCTAATGTGAGCGGAATTGTAATTAACATAGCAGCACTTGCTTTTAACGAGCGTAAGAAAATGATTACAACAACAATTGCCAGCAGCAATCCAATCCAAAGAACATCAATAATACTTTTAATGCTGCTTTTAACAAATTCAGCCTGATTGTAATATGGTTTTAAAACAACTCCTTTAGGCAAAATATCATTCAGTTCTTTTACTTTTTCTGTAACTTGTGTTGAAACATCAATCAAATTGCTGTTGGGTTGCTTTAACACTGCTACCAAAGGCACATCTTTGCCATCGGCTTTGATTTTGACATATTCACTGCGTTCCGAAATTTCAACCTTTGCAATATCTGAGATTTTTATTTTACGAACAGCATTATCAAAAAGAACTAAGTTTTCGAGTTGTTGTTTGTTTTTAATAGTCGCATCTGTAACTGTTAAATATAACCGGTTATAATCTATCGTATAGCCATTTGATTTTATAAAATCGGTTTGTTGCAATGCATTATTGATTTCTTGCGGACTGATTTTTAATAAATTTAATTTTTGCTCATCTAAAATTATATGATATTCTTTCACTTTACCCCCAATAACATCAACCGAAGAAACACCTGCAACACGCGACAAATATGGCTTAACAATATATTCTGCAATAATTTTCAGTTCCATCTGATTTTTAGTGGTTGATTGCAGAGAATACCCCATAACAGGCAAAATAGAAGGGTTCATCTTCTCAATTGTAATTTGCACGTTTGCTGGTAAACTGTTTTTAATTTGATTAATTTGCGATTCTACACGTTGTTTATCCAAATCAATATCAGAACCCCATTCCATAAAGGCAGAAATTTCGCAAGTTCCCATGCTGGTTGTACTGCGTATAAGGCTAAGATTTTCAACTTTTTTGATGGCATTTTCGAGAGGTTTGGTAACCGTAACCATCATTTTATCAACCGGCTGTTCGCCATTATCGGCTATTATTTTGATTTTGGGAAAAGTAACATTTGGGAAAAGTGATGTTTTCAAATTGTTATATGAAAATGCACCACCAATTAATATTAGTAATAAAATAACTGCAATCGGACTTTTAAACCTGACAAATATTTTTTCCATATTTTACTTTACAATATTTACGACAGAACTGTCTGTTAAGCCATAAGCTCCTTCACTTATTATCAAATCGTTTTTATTCAAATTAGATGATAAAATCTCTACAATACTATCGTTTTCAATGCCTTTAACAATTGGAATTTTAATCGCGAAATTTTTATTTACAATTTTCATTACCCAAAATTCAGTTTGGGTTTCATTAGTCATTACGGCTTCTTTTGAAACTAAAAAAGAACGGCTATGTTTTGCATTAACAAAGTGTACAGTCAGATTAAGATTTTCTGGTAATTGCCTATTTGAATTTACTTTTATCAGCACATTTTGAGTTTGGTCTGGCTCATTTATAATTGGCAATATTTTGTAAATAGTACCATCTAAAGAACTATTGTCAGATAAAAATATTTTACATTTCGCATCCATTTTTAAAAGGGAATTGTATTGAAAAGGCACATTCACTTGCACCATTAAATCTTGATTTCCTGCAATACTGCAAAGTGCTCCGCCTTCTAAAATAAATCCACCGGTTTCGCTTATATTTAATTCATTAATTATACCATCCGAAGAAGCCAATACTTTAATAATACCACTTTTGCCATTAAATGTATTTGTGTTTTCCAATGCTTTATTTTCTTTGGTTTGTATTTCAAATAAGACATCATTTTTTTGAACTTTATCGCCAAATCTTATATTCATTTTTACAATATATCCTGAAATAGGGGATATAATAGTATTCTTTTTTAGATAAACTGTTTTTCCGTTCAAATTTATTTCACTTTCTATATTGCCTTGTTCAACAAATACTGTTTTCACCGAAACCGAATGTTTTTCTTCATTCTGAGTAGTTACTTGTTCCTTACACGAAAATAGTATCGCAATAAAAAAAGCTGTAAACAATAAAAGAATTGAATATTTCATGGTGTTATATTAAAAGTTCCAATAATTATACGAATTGATTAATGCTTGTTTTTCCATTTTTAGAAGTAAATTTTCTTGCTTTTTAAAAGCAATGTCTTTCAATAAATATTTATAATCCATAACAGAAACTTCGCCATTTGAAATCTCATTGGAATAAACATTTAGTAGTTTATCATATTCAATTAATTGGTTGTTTGTTAGAATTAATCTTTGGTTAAGTAAATTAATTTGATTTAGAAATTTGTTTTTATTAATGCTGTTTTGAGTTTGGAAATTTTTCTTTTCAAATTCGAGTGTTTGTATATTAATTGTTAATTTATCTCTTTGAATTTTTTGTTGATTGCCATCAAATAAATTCCATGAAAAATTAACACCTGCACTCAATCCAAGTCGGTTTAACGAAGGCTGGTAAATTGCATTTAATCCGGTATTTGCAAACAAATTTAATTGTGGTTTGTACTTTAGTTCATTAATTGACTGATCGGCAATAATGTTTAAACTATCAAGCTTATATGAAGTTAGAAATTGCGAATTTGCAAGTGTGTCGGGTTTTAGTTGAAAATCAATTTCCTTAATATCTACTGTATTTGTGTCGTTAATTCCACATATTAGGTTTAAATCATTTATATTGTTTTTATAATCTGATTGGAATGTTTTGTAGTCAAATTCATAATTCTGGTATTCTATTTTCAATAGCATTAAATCTGTTTGTTTATAAATAGCGTTATCTACTAATTTTTGAAGTATTATAATTTGTTCATCGAGTTCTTTTAGCAGTGATAAGCTGTTTTCTGTTTGAATTTTTGATTTTAGACAAATAATGTACTGATAGTTAATAAGTTGTTCTAATTCATGAATTGTTAATGCAATGCTGTTTTCATTTATTTGACGCGAAATGTCTGCCTTATTTGAATAACTTTTGTATTTAGAACTTGAAAAAAGAGGCTGCTTTACCGAAAAGAACGCCTGATATTGCCCGCCATCAGTATTTGCTAAATCGTAGCCTAAATAATTATTTGCACCGGCCGAAACCAAATTTAAATGGTTTGAATTATTGTCGTGTGAAATAATTGGGGCAAATAACAAATTGCCTTCTAAATTTATTTCAGGTTTTGAAAGTACGCTTTTAACCTGTTTTAAATCAAGTTCAACAACTTTAATTTCATTTTTGTTTTTATTAATTATTGGACTATTGATTTTTGCCTGTTCTAAATAATAATTCAAATCTCTTTGCTGGGCATTTAAAATTCCCCCAAAAAACAA
>JAVHRE010000181.1:0-4017 GCA_036171495.1 Bacteroidales bacterium | reverse complement strand
TCTTCTTTTAACGCATTATTTTCCAATTTGTTTAAAAGCTCTATTTTACGCTTTGTTAAAATTATTGGGGTAATTAAATTTGTTGCAAATTCTATTGGTGCCGGATTTCCTTCAAGTTGGTATTCTTTTATAAAGGCAAAGTAAAAGTAATTAGTATCTTTTAATTCAATTTGTTTGTTCGATTTAAGAAAAGTTTCCTGGTCGGTAATATCTGATGGCATTAATTTTAAAAGGGAATTAAACGAGAGCCATTTATCTTTAAAATTATTGTAAACCATCGCATATTTATTGCAATAGTTATCAAGTTTTTTTAAATCTTTATCTTTTGAACTGGAATAAAGTGATTTTACAATTTCGATATTCGGAGCCGATTTTGGAACTTCAACAAATGTAGTTTTCACAATATTTTCTTCTAATTGAAATTCATTTGGGTGTGAGTTATAATAATCGTTAAGTTCTTGTTCAGATACAATAGTATCAAGTTTTTGATTAATAAAATATTGTTGATATTTATAAATTAAAAGTGAAGTTTTGTAATTTTCGAGTTCTTGCGATACATCTTGTTCTTCTATAGATAAATTTGTTTCGGCGAGATGTAGCAATACTTGTTTTTTCGACCATTTATCAATAAAATTTTTTATTAAATTAATACTATCTTCTTTTGATTTTATGCCATTTAATGCATCTTTTAAATCAGATAAATAAAGATATTCATTATATACTCTTGCAATCGGCTTTTCGTCGGTAATTTTATCCGACGAACAAGCCAAAGAAACGAGCAATATAATAATGTAATGAATATTTTTCATTAAGTATTTGAAGATGATAACGTTCTTTAATTGTTATTTTACCGTAGATAATACTTCCTTGTTGACTGTTATTGTATGTTTTGCTCTTAATTCTGCTATCCAGTTTTTTTCGAGATACGATTGATAATCGGCAGTAACCAATCCTTTTGCTTCGGGAAGTGTTTTAATTTGTGGTTCTAACATTTTATTTAAAACTATTATTTGTTTTTTATCGGAAGCAACTTCGTAAACTTTGTTAAATGATGCATCAGCATTAAAAGCAATTTTATCAACTATTGGATTATCGCCTTTTTGATATAACTTGTTTTCTGTAATTTTAAGTGCTAATGAGTCTTTTTTAGTTTCCATTTTAACTATTTCACTGTTTGCTATTCCTTTCTCGTTTTTCTTTTCGATAAGTTTTAATGCTTCATCTTTTACTTTATCGTTTGAATATTCGAAAATAGTAATGTCAGCACGTTTTTCCCATGAATAATTTTTTTTATTTTTTTCATAAAAATCGGTAAGCCCAATGGTATCTTTAACTGCTTTTGACCACACCATTTTGTCGGTTAAATCAAATAAAAGAATTCCATCGTGATATTCGCTCATCAAATATCTGAATTGTGGATATTTAGCATCAAGCCGGGCTTCTTCGTAAGCTATTACTTTTTCATCTGAATATTTATTGTAAAGCTCGTTAATGTATGAGTTAACCAATGGCTGTGAAGCTTTTTCGTTTTTCAATTTTTTTCTGTTGTTTTCGATGTACTTTGCAAATTGTTGTTGATTATATATTGAATCGCCAAGTGTGAACAATGTTTTTGTAAGTGTAGCAGCTTTTTGAACTTTCCATGTTCCCGAAAATAGAGATGTGTCAACAACTAAATAAAATTCCTGTAATTGCTTGTCATTAAATTTGTAATTATATTCTTTTTTAAGTTTCTCTACTAAAAATTTACGACTTTGTTGGGAGCGTTGGTCTTTTGCAATTCTTGATTGCAAGTCAGATTTTACTTCATCAAAAGTGCCAATAGGTTTACTATCAATTTTTTTAATTATGTGCCATCCAAAAGATGTGCGAATTGGTTTAGAGTAATCGCCCTGATTTTTTAATGCAAACGAAGCTATTTCAAATTCCGGAACCATGCGACCAATACCAAACCAGGGGAGTTCACCACCTTTACGAGCCGAAGATTTATCATCAGAATAATCTAAAGCTAATTTGCTAAAATCTTCGCCGGCTTTAAGTTTTGTATAAACTTCGTTTATTTTATCTTCGGCTTTTTTAACATCTTCCGGTTTAGCATCTTTTGGAACAAGTACCATTATATGAGCAACTTTTACTTCGCCCGGGTTTGGTATTCTGTCGGTAAGTTTAATAATGTGATAACCAAAAGAAGTGCGTACAGGTTTTGATATTTCTCCAACTTTCATGTTGTAAGCAGCATTTTCAAATTGATAAACGGTTGATAATACCGAGAAATAACTAATATCGCCTTGTAAATTCTTTGTTGTTTCATCTTCGGAATTTTGCTGTGCTAATTTTCCAAAATCTTCACCAGTAGTTGCTTTTTTATAAATATCGAAAGCTTTATTATAAGCTGTAATTGTATCCTGAGGAGTAGGATTTTCGGGAAGTTTAATTAAAATATGACTTGCACGATTAGCGATTTTTTTTCTTTCATAAGCTTCTTTTAATAATTTGTCGTCTATGTCTTTATCAACAAGATATGGCATAGCTAATTGTTTACGATAACCGGCAAGTTCACTTTTAAAACTTTGTGAACTGTCTAATCCCAATTTTTCGGCTTCTAACACTTTAAGTTTAAAGTTAATAAACAATTCTAAGTAATCATTAAGTGATTTGTTATCAATTTGTGTTTCCTTTGAGTTATTCTTTTTGTAAATTCTTACAAATTCTCCTTTTGTAACTTTGTTATTGTCAATTGTCAGCAAAACTGCATCATCGTCATTTGTTTGTGCAAAGGCAGTTGCTACCGAAATAAATAAAAATACATTTGTTAATTTAAAAAATTTTTTCATATTCATATTATTAAAATTTAAAATTATTCTCTACTGTAATTAGGTGCTTCGCTTGTTATTGTAACATCGTGTGGATGACTTTCGGTTACTCCGGCATTTGTTATTCTAACAAACTTTGCATTTTGCAATGCTGCTATATTTTTTGCTCCGCAATAACCCATGCCGGCTCTTAGTCCGCCAACCATTTGATATAGAACTTCGTAAAGTGTTCCTTTGTAAGGGACTCTTGCCGAAATTCCTTCGGGAACAAGTTTTTTAATATCGTCTTCCATATCCTGAAAATACCTGTCTTTTGAACCCTTTTGCATTGCTTCAATAGACCCCATTCCACGATAAGTTTTAAATTTTCTGCCTTGAAAAATTATTGTTTCGCCAGGCGATTCTTCAACACCGGCAAACAAACTACCTGCCATAATAGAGCTTGCACCGGCTGCAAGTGCTTTAACAATATCACCTGAATATCTAATTCCACCATCGGCTATTACAGGTATTCCGCTTCCTTTAATTCCTTTTGAAACTTCGTAAATAGCAGTAAGTTGAGGCACTCCAACTCCGGCAATAATTCTTGTTGTACATATTGAGCCTGGACCAATTCCAACCTTAACTGCATCGGCACCTGCTTTTACAAGAGCTTTAGCAGCATCGGCAGTAGCGATATTTCCTGCAACAAAATCAATATTCGGATATTTTTTCTTTGCTTTTTTAAGTATTTCAATTACACCTTTTGAATGTCCATGTGCGGTATCAATAGTAATTGCATCAACTTGAGCTTTAATTAATTCGTCAATTCTATCTATGGCATCGGCAGTAACTCCTATTGCTGCGGCTACTCTTAATCGTCCTTTCTCATCTTTGCAGGAATTTGGACGGTCTTTAGCTTTTGTTATATCTTTATAAGTTAATAAGCCGATTAATTTATTTTTACTATCAACAACAGGCAGTTTTTCTATTTTATAATTTTGAAGTATTTCAGAAGCTCTTTGCAAATCAATGGATTGAGAAGTTGTGATTAGATTTTTTGAAGTCATAACTTCTTTTATAGGGCGTTTTAAATTTTGTTGAAAGCGTAAATCCCGATTTGTAACAATACCCACTAAAGTTTTATTTTTTTCAATTACAGGAATGCCACCAATTTTATATTCTTTCATTAAATTAAGTGCATCGCCAACAGTTTTATCTTTGC
>JAVHRE010000180.1:0-4037 GCA_036171495.1 Bacteroidales bacterium | reverse complement strand
AATATGTTGTCCCGGAGTTTATCCTGACAAAGGAAGGGGGACTTTTAAATTTCAATCCTTAATTCGCATTAATCGTTAATCATTATTCATTAATTTTTAAATTGTTTATTGTTTACCTTTGCTGTTTGAAAAATATTCGGATGAAAAAAGTTTGCTCTATTATTTTTCTTTTGGTGATAACCCTGCAATCATTTTCACAGCATTATAATTTTAAGCATTTTACTGACGAAAACGGACTGCCATGTAATGTTGTTTACAGTACATTTCAAGACTCAAAAGGTTATATATGGTTTGCTACAGAAATGGGTATAAGCCGTTTTGATGGAATAACTTTTAAAAACTATACTACCAATGAAGGGTTACCCGACAATACTGTTTTTCAATTTTATGAAGATTGGATAGGACGAATTTGGTTAAGGTCATTTTCAGGTCAATTGGCATATATAATAAATAACAAGGTTGTTCAATATCCTATGAATTATGTGATTGATTTGAATAAGGGAAAAGAAGGAATAATGACTTCCATATATACCGATAAGCAGAAAAATTTATTTGTAAGTTACTCATCAAAAGTAGTTGTAAAAATAGACTCCCAAAAGAGAGTTACAAAATTTGCAAATAATTTTTTTTGTTTAGTAAAAGATTCAATTTATTGGTTTGAATTTAATAATTCTGACAAAACTCTATGGTTCGCCAATCAAAACAAAAAGTTACTATTGTTTACGAACCAAGACAAATCGGATAACCCTGTTTTAATAAAATTAAAGAACAATAATTTTCTTTTTGCAAATTACAATAAATTGGCACTTTTCAATAAAAATATTATTTATAAAACTACATTCCCTTCAGTTATAAGCAATTTGGCTGAAGATAAAGACGGGAATATATGGATTAGCACATATAATGACGGCATTTATTATTATAAAGACGGAAAAATAAGTGTCAATAAACCCATGACAAGGGGGCATGCTCCCTTGTACAATACAAAAAAATATTTTAATGGTAAGACTGTAGATTTTATGCAAGACAGAGAAGGCAATTTTTGGTTTGCAACAATAGATGATGGGGTTTATTTTTTACCTACACAAGAATTCAAATCATATACTGCTACCGAAAATTTATCGGATAATAAAATTAATTGTCTGGAAACTCTCGGTGATTCGCTTGTTATAGGGTTAAACAATGGTTATATCAAAGTTCTTTATAAAGGAACAATAATGAATTACAATTTTAACGTAAAAGAAGCAGAAAGTATAATAGCATTAAAAACACAGGCAAATAATAATCTTTGGATTTGTTATAGAAAAAACAACCATAATTATTGCTACACTGTTTGTAATAATAACAGAATTGTTAAAAACATAGAATTTTCAAATAATAATTTTAAATCATTAGAAGAAAATAAAACAAATGGAAATATTTTAATAGGCACTGCTACGGAAATATATACTTATGGTGTTAACGACGCTCAATATACAATTAGTCCGGGTATCAGAATCGGTTGTCTTTATCCCGACCGCAATATTATATGGCTCGGCAACTACCATGGACTTTGGCGTTATTTGAATAATAAATTAACAAATTACAGTTTACAAGATAAAAATTTGAATACGAGAATAATCGAAATAAAAAAAGACAATAACAAATATTACTGGGTAGCAACAAATGGAAAAGGTATTGTGGTTTTCAAAGACTCTGTGTTTTACCATATAACGGAAGATGACGGCTTATTAAGTAATACCTGTACTTCTATATATATAGATTCAGTTGATAATGTAGTATGGGTTGGTACAAACAAAGGACTAAATAAAATAACAAAGGGTTTAAGTAATAATTATAATATTGAACGATACACAACAAACAACGGTTTGATTTCAAATCAAATTAAACAGATTATAAGAATAAAAGATACTTTATATATTGCCTCAGACAAAGGATTAACTTGTTTTAATACTAAAAATGTGCATCCCAATTTTATACCGCCATTAACATATATCACCGGAGTAAAAGTAAATTATAAAAATTCTGACACAATCTATATAAAAAATTTAAGCTATAACCAAAACTTAATTAAAATAGAGTATATAGGGTTGAGTTACAGAAGCGCCGGTAATATATCCTATAAATACAAATTGGAAGGGCTAAATAATAACTGGGCTATTACAAAAAATAATTTTGTGGAATTCATCAACCTTCCTCCCAAAAATTACAAATTTATTGTTTATTCTCAAAATGAAGACGGGTATTGGAGCAGCAAACCGGCGAGCATTGAATTTTCAATTGAACCTCCTTTCTGGAATACATGGTGGTTTTTGTTAATATTAATATTTATTGCAATAGCTGTTGTTTGGGGTATAATTTATATACGCGTATCGTCTGTAAAAAAGAAAACTAAAATAGAGAAGCAATTGGTAGAGTTTGAAATTAAAGCGCTAAGGGCACAGATAAATCCGCATTTTATTTTCAATGCGTTAAGCTCTATTCAAAACTTTATACTTAAAAACGATGCCGAAAATGCTGACAGGTATCTTACAAAATTTGCACAATTAATTCGGTTGATTTTAAACTCAAGCAAAGAACCAAAAATAAAACTTGCTGATGAGATTAAACTGCTGAAACTATACTTGGATTTGGAAAAGTTAAGATTAAACGATAAATTTGATTATACTGTGAATTCAAACTCTGTCAGCAATGTCGAAAGCATTGAAATACCGATAATGTTAATTCAGCCGTATGTGGAAAATGCAATTTGGCACGGTGTTTCCCACAAAGAGTCAAAAGATGGATTAATCAAGATTGATTTTTGTTTAACAGAGAATAATTATTTAATTTGCACCATCGAAGATAACGGAGTTGGGCGACAAAAAGCAGAAGAACTGGAATCGGTTGAAAAAAGCAAGCACTATATAGTAGGTATGCAAAATACAAAAAAACGTATAGAGTTAATCCGCAATTCAACAGTAAATATAATTGATTTGTTTGCTCCAAGCGGAAACCCATCGGGAACAAGAGTAGAAGTAAAAATAAATTTATCTTAAAGAAATATGATAAAAATTGTAATAATTGACGACGAAAAAAACTGCATTGAATCTCTTCAACAAAAACTTACCAATTATTTTGACGACATTCTTATAATAGGAACTGCCGAAACGGTTAAAGCAGGCATAGAATTAATAAAAAAGACACAGCCGGATTTAGTTTTTCTTGACATTGTTATTTCTAACAGTAATGCTTTTGAATTAATAAGCGGTTTTGAAAAAATAAATTTCGAGATAATATTTACAACTGCACATAACGAATACGCTTTGAAAGCTCTTAAATTAAGCGCCCTAGATTATTTATTAAAACCAATTGATACAGATGAATTAAAACAAGCAATTGAAAAGTATAAAAACAAAAATAAAGAAACTGATTTTAGTGAATATTTGAAAGTGTTTATTAAAAATTATTCGAGCCCAAACAATATGCAAAGCAAAATTGTATTACCCACGCTTCACGGATTTGATATTGTGAAATTGTCTGATATTATCTATTGCGAAGCTGACAGAAATTATACTAAGTTTATATTAATAAACAATGTAACCAAGTTGGTTAGCAAAACCATCGGACAATTTGAGGAACAACTACATGGCAATGATTTTTTCAGAATACATCAATCATACCTTATTAATATTAATCACGTAGAAAAGTACATTAAGGGTAATGCACCGCAAGTTATAATGAGTAACAAAAACACTCTTAATATTTCGAAAAATAAAAAAAATGAATTTAAAAATATATTTTCCTTGAAGTATGATTACTGCTCGGGTACACGTCATGACGGACTAAATAGTTGAATCTTAAAAACCCTTTTTTGAAATTATTGTTATTGTGAATTTTAATTTAGATTTTTTTATTTTTCTTTTTTCACCAACAACACCAACCTCCCCCTACCCCCTCCAAAGGGGGAAAAGAAACAAAAAACCCTCCATCCTTCGGCTTTGCTCAGGATAAACTACGTCCAACTCCAATGAGAAAGACAAGGGGGCATGCCCCCT
>JAVHRE010000179.1:0-4044 GCA_036171495.1 Bacteroidales bacterium | reverse complement strand
TCAATAGAAAATATGCTTTCGCAATGCTGTACACAACAACAAAGCAGAACAACACAAACAGATGTAAATGCAACAATACAAATAACAACCGACCCAACATTAAGTAAGCAAACACTATTGTATCAGAACCGTCCAAACCCGTTTAATGTAAAAACTACATTTGCATACACACTTGGCGAAGGCGGCAATGTTGAGCTTATTATTGAAGACAGCTATGGTCGTTTAATTACTACTTTGGTAAACCAAAAACAAATACCGGGCGATTACAGCATTGATTGGAATGCCGAAAACATTAGTTCCGGAATTTATTTTTACAGCTTAAAAGTAAACGGTATTTTATTAGTTAAAAAAGCTATAAAGTATTAATTTTTATATCTGAATTTTTCAGAAAGTCGGATTTTTTAATCCGACTTTCTTTTTTTAATAATACATTTGTTGAAATTTATGAAAAAAAGCAACTTTTGCTTTAATATATAAGTCTGAAAGATAATGGTTAAAAACTCGCTATTAAATTTAATTATTTTATTCCTTTTTTTAGCATCCTGCAAAAAAGAAAGCGTTCATCCCGAATGGGATGTTAATTTACTTAGCCCAATTGCAAAAACAAAGCTCACATTAACCCAAATAGTTGCCGATAGTTTATTGCAGATTAATTCCGATAGCAGTATTTCGTTAGTTTATCAAACTCCGTTAGCCGATATTGTGCTCGATACAATTGCTCAACTACCCGATACCTCAATAACTTATACTGCAAAATTAAGTACATTAAATATTAGTCCGATACATATTGTGGATAGTGTTTCGGTGAATGATATTGCCGAAAGGGATAAAGAATTAAATGGTCCTTATGGTGGTCTATACGAAGCATTAACAACAGCATCTGCTACAGGAAACCCGACAACTATTTCAGCTATTCCGCCAATGTCTTTTGATAGTATTGTTGTTGATGCAGGAAATTATTTTCAAACAATTACTGTACAACAAGCTTATGTTGATATTAAAATTGATAACAAATTGCCTATTACTCTTACAAATATTGTATTTCAATTAAGAAACCAAAGCAATGGCATTGTATTGTTAACAGATGGTTTTACTTCAATTGCACCCAATACATCAGCTACAAAAACAGAATTTTTAACAAACGTAACACTCGAAAATCTAATGTGGGGAAATGTAACAATAAGCTCACCCGGCTCCGGTTCACCGGTAGCAATTACCTTAAGTCAATCGGCAACTATTACAATTACTGTTCGTGATGTTGTTATTGATTCTGCTATTGCACGTTTTCCTACACAGCAAATAATAAATTACAACACTCAGGCAGTAATTAAAACAACCGATAACTTACAAATTTCAGAAGCGTGGGCAAAAAGCGGGCAAATAAGCGTTGAAGTGTTTAATACAATTGAAGAAACAATGCATTATCAATTTCAGGTTCCAAGAGCAAAATTAAATAATGTGCCACTAACTTTATCGGGAACAATTCCTCCTGCTTCGGGAGGAAACGCTTCGCACACAACCGTTTCACAAAATTTAACAGGTTACAAAATAGATTTCAGCGGAAAAAATCAGGATACAATTAATAGCTTGTATTATATTTTAACAGGCAGCATTGACTCATCGGGCAATTTAGTTCATATAACTATAAACGACAGCATTTATATTAATTGCTCTTTAAGTAACATTCTGCCCGATTATGCCCGTGGATTTTTTGGAAATCGTCATATTGAACAGGATTCAACTGTAAGTTTTTCGGTTTTAAATGATTTACAAATAGACCAGTTAAGTTTTAATGATGTTCGTGTAAGCTTATCAGTCGAAAATCAAATTGGCGTTCAGGCACAGGCAAATATAACAGAACTTACAAGTATTAATACAAATCATAATTCAAGCGTATCGCTTACAGGGACTGCCCTCTCCTCTCCTTTTAACATTCTAAAACCAAACGACCCGCATTCGCTCAATATTGATGTAATTCCAACCATTAATAACTTTACATTAAATAGCACTAATTCAAATATTAATCAGTTAATTAGTAACTTACCAAATAAATTCAGATATAAAGTAGCTCTCAATTTGAATCAAGGAATTACTCCGCCTCCACCTGGCTCAGGAACCGATTTTATTTATTATGGCGATAAAGTCAGCAGTAAATTAAATGTTGAAGTTCCGCTTTCGTTTATTGCAGGCAATTTAGTTTTAAGAGATACCGTAGCACCTGATTTTTCCAATACTGACATTAGCAATGTAAATGGTGGCAGCATTATTTTAAAATCGGAAAACATGTATCCGCTCGATGCTTCTACAAAAATTTATTTCTTAAATGAACACAATGCCGTTTACGACTCTCTTTCAATTGTTCCGGTTTATATCGAAGCTGCAACAATTAACCCAAGCACACAAAGAGTAAACCAACCTAAAATATCAAAAAACACAATACCTTTAACAAAAGAAAAACTTCAAAGTTTATTTCTGTCAAAAAAATTAATTGTAGAAGCTAAATTTAATACACAACCTGCAAACACTCATGTTAAAATATACAGCGATTACTATATTGATTTTAAAATAATTGGCGATTTTAGTTACAGAGTTAAAAAATAATGATTAACAAAACAAATCGTCATGCTGAACTTGATTCAGCATCTCACACAAAAAGATGGCGGGTCAAGCCCGCCATGACGTTACATTGGTTTATAGAAATATCTTTAATTCGAAAATATAAACAGATAAAAAAAACACTTCTTACTTTTTACTCCTCACTTTTCACTCTTTTCATGCTGAGTACATTCGCTTTGCTCAGTATAAACTCCATCGAAGCATCTGCTCAGGTATCGCCATTAAATTTACCTGTTTACAATTATCAAAACGACTCAATTTTTACCCAAATCGGCACCTATTTTAACTATTATTTAGGTTCAAATTCAATAAATAATAAATTTGCTTTGGCAATCATGAATAGCAAATATCTTGATGATGATTTAAAAAACTCAAATAAGTTGAAAAGGAATAACATTACAGGATATGATATACATACAGGAGTTTATGTAGCTGTAATGCCCGATTCGATGTGGGGACTTTCAAATTTTGGATACAGAATTGGTTTATCGCACAGGCAATTTCGTTCAGCTAATTTTAGCGGCGATTTATACAAACTTATATTTTTCGGCAACGAACAATTTGCAGGAGAGTCAGTGAATTTCGACAATACCAGATTTCGTTCTATTGATTATCAGAAACTTGAATTAGGAATTTTTAAAAACTATAATGATAACAACACTAAAGTAAATATTTTCTTTGGTTTTAACTTATTAAAAGGTCAGCAATTGCAATCGTTAAACATTAACAAAGGTTCATTTTATACTTCAATAGATGGCGATTATTTAGACCTTGATACAAAATTCTCTTATTTTACATCGGACCAATCACATAAACAATTAAGCGATTTTAATGGAATTGGAATTTCATGCGATGCCTTTTTTGTTGTAGAAAACACAAAGTCAAAACTCACCTTTACATTTGCCAGCGAAGATTTGGGTTATATCTCATGGACTAAAAAAAGTTATATAGCAGGAGTTGATACAACAATTCATTTCGATGGTGTAGAAATTACTAACATTATGAATGTTGCACAGGAAAGTCTTCATGGCTTGTCTAAAGATAGTTTAATGAATATAATATACAGCAAAAACGACACAGTTCCTTTTCAACTTTCAATTCCCGAAAAACTTAGTTTTGAAGTTAAAAAAGAATGGACAGGTTTTATTAATTCTGCAACTATCGGATTAAATTATATTTTTGATGTTGGAATGCCAATTCCGCAATTTTATGCAATGCAAACTGCACAAATTAAAAAATGGCTTAACATAGGTTTAATTGAAAATTACGGAGGATTTTCGGGCTTTAATGCAGGGTTATATTTTCAAATTAATACAAATAAAAATTTTACAGCAACAATTTCATCAGGCAATTTAACCGGATTTATTTTACCCAAAGATGCTTATGCAAGGAGTATTTTTATTTCTTTAGCTTATAAAATAAAATAAA
>JAVHRE010000178.1:0-4048 GCA_036171495.1 Bacteroidales bacterium | reverse complement strand
GCATGGAAACAGCATTGTATTATTATGGAATAATTCCGGAAGCTGTTTTTACCGTAACTTCCGTAACAAGTTTAAAAACACAAACATTTAAAAACAACAAAGTATTTTGTAATTATTCGAATATAAAAAGAGAATGTTTTTTCGGATATAAACTCGTAGAGAAAAATAATTTAATTTTTAAAATAGCGGATATGGAGAAATCGATATTAGATTTTTTGTATTTGCAAACATCGATTAGAACTATTGACGATATCGTTTCATTCCGTTTTAATAAGGTATTATTACAAGAAAAATTAAATCGTAAAAAACTTTCAGAATATGCCATTATGTATAATTCGAAAGTGTTAATTAAAAAGATAAAAATATTAAATCAATTTATAGATGCTTAGCATAAATGAAATTCAAAATTTTTATCCCAAGAATTTAAAAGGGTATAAAAATTTTATACTGCGTGAATATTTGCAATATAAAATATTAGAAATAATATTTGAGAGTAAATATGCAGATAAACTATGCTTTTTAGGTGGAACATGTTTGAGAATTGTTTTTAATAACACTCGTTTTTCGGAAGATTTAGATTTCGATAATTTTAATTTATCAGAAACAGATTTTAATAATATTTCTAAAATTATTGAGACCCAATTATTACGACAGGGTTATGATGTTGAAATTAATAATGTATTTGCAGGAGCATTCCATTGTTGTGTGAGATTCCCCAAATTGCTTTTTAATGAAGGAATTTCAGGGCATAAAGAAGAAAAAATACTAATACAATTAGATACAGAACCACAGCATTTTGAATATAAAGCCGAAAAGGTTATTTTAAACAAATTTGATGTATTTACTTCAATAAATACAACACCTCAAGACATATTATTAGCACAAAAATTTTATGCTCTAATAAACAGAAAACTAAAAAAAGGACGAGATTTTTTTGATATTATTTTTCTATTAAAAACCACACAACCAAATTTTGAATACTTGCAACAAAAGTTAAAAGTAAATAATAAAATATCTTTACAACAAAAAGTTTTTGATGAGCTTGATAAAGTTAATTTAAAAGAAATTTGTAAAGAAGTTCAGCCGTTCCTTTTTGATCAATCAGATGTAAAACATATTTTGCTTTTTAAAGACTATATAAGTCAAATATTTTAGGAAAATAAATGGGAAATAATCTATTCTTTGGAAGAATGCGATATTTTATTTTAGATAAGGTGCGCTGTAGGCTTCATTCCAATTTAAGCCGATTGTTTTCATCCTCTTTCAACCTTTGAAATTCGACCAATAAATAGAGTTTAAACTCAACGCTTACCCACGATGTAAGCTCGAAGGCAATGTCTTTGTGAGCAAATGCGCCAACACCAGTTCCCGCTTTTGAAACAATGCCAATTGCATTTGTTGTTTCAATCCATTTGGAAGGGGATAACACAAAGGAATTACTACTGGTCTGATAGAGAAAGGAGTCGAATTCGACCCCTTTGAAGAGGGTGTTGTGTAATAATTTACTAACCAATAATAAAAAAGTTTTAAGTATATTTAAAACAATTGCTTATATTTGTGTTTATTTAAATCATATTTATTTTGAATAAACAAACTATTCCATCAGAACTTATTAAAGGTATTGAGCATTTACAAATACAAAAATTTTTTATGCAATAAATAATTTTTTATGTTTTGTTTTCAATTAATTGTGGAAATTTTTTAATTTCATTACCTACCCATATTCCGTATCCATCAGATCTGAGAGGTGAAAGATTATTCAGGGCTTTGCTAAATAAAGGATCTATTACATTGCCAATATATCCGAATATTCCACACATAAAAGATTTATCCCTCTTTCCCTTTTTCCATATTTTTAAAAACGAAAGAATTTTCTACGGCTTTCATGGCAATGTCTTTAACCTGAATAGTTGCATTATCAGCTTTTGCTGTCAATTGCAGTATCAAGGCTGCTTGTTCTTTAATTTTTTCTTGTAGTGCATTAATCGTTTGATCTTTTAATTTTCGTTCTCCTTCTGTTTCTTTCCCCAAAAGTTCTTTTTCATGGTTATGCTTAGAAGTGAGCTGTTCTGTAATAGTTTTCTCCGTTTGTTTGATGTTTTTATCAAGTTCAACAGGGAATGCAGATACTTTCTTTAAGAGGTCAGCATATTCAGCTTCATGTTCTTTAATTTTTGTTTCACGTTCGGCATATTCTTTTTCAAAGGAAGCTTTTTGTTCGGCCAATAATTTTTCCTGAGACGTTTTTGATTCCATGTAACTATCTTGTTCTTTACGCCGGGTTTGTTTCAGATTATATTGATATTCTTCTTCCTCGCGAATCCGTTGTTGTTTTAGAGATTCAGTCTGTTCCTTTAAGGTTTTTTTATGCTCTTCAGATTCCGCATTCCAGACAAAACGAGTTTCTGAAATGTCTTTTTCCATTGTACTCTTTTCTTCCTGAAACTCAATTTCAAATTTCTGCTTTTTTTCTTTTTGTGCGTTAATTAACGCAGACAGCGAATCGGCATTTGCTACAATTTGGTACATATCCTGCAAACGTTGTTCCTCGATTGAAATAGCTTCCTGAATAGTGGTTAGTTTTTTCCATTCAGTAGTAAGAGATTTCTCAATGCTTTCTAAAGCCTGATTTAAAGACATTTTTAAATTTAATGTGTCTTTGATAATACTCTCGAAATTAATACCGGATGCTGTCTTTACTATTTTTTGTTTTTCTTCTGTTTCTTTAGCCTGCTTGGGACTCTGGTTTGTCTGCTCCTGAATTTTATCCATCATTTCCTGATAAGCTTCAAAAATCTCATTTTTACTGCTTTTGGGAGTTATTTCTTTAGCCATGTTTTTCAGATTAAAATTTATTTTTTGGTTATTCTTATTACGAACAGTCCATTGCAAATATATGATATAATTGTTGTAGGATAAAAATATTGCAGACAATATTTCGCAAAATATTTTAACTTTGCATAATATTCAACATATCACAAATAATGAAACAATTATCAGAATCAGAAATCAAACAAAAATTTAAGCTTGCTTTTTGGGACAGAGAAATAGATATTGATGAACTTTATAATACTATAGTAGAAAAAAATCAACATAATTATTCAGTTGATTCGGGTTTATTATTTTCGAGAATTCTTATTAGTATAGATTTTGATGAGTAATAAAGAAAGAATGCAAGACATAGAATACGAAATAAAACCCAATCATAAATTAAGTATAGGACTAAAAGAATTGTGGCTCTATCGTGAGCTTTTTTACTTTTTCACATGGCGTGATATAAAAGTCAAATACAAACAAACCGTTTTAGGATTTGCTTGGGCGGTGTTGCAGCCATTTATTATGATGGTTGTCTTTTCGGTTTTTTTTGGAAAAGCGCTGAATGTCCCATCAGATAATATTCCATATCCTGTTTTCGTGTATTCCGGATTGTTGCTTTGGAATATCTTTTCATCCGGCTTATCCGGAGCAGGGAACAGCATGGTTAGCAATGCAGGTATTATTAAGAAAATTTATTTCCCGCGATTAATAGTTCCAATCTCTTCAGTGCTGGTTTCACTATTCGATTTTATAATGGCTTTTGTGATTTTTGTCGGACTACTGATATATTACCATGTTTCTATAAATTTTCTTTTATTTTTACCACTACTTTTTGCAAGTCTTTTAATTACAACAGTTGCAACCTTTGGTCTAGGTTCATTACTGGCAGCACTTAATATTAAATACAGAGATGTTCGATACGTGATTCCTTTTATGATACAGGCAATGTTGTTTGTTACACCGGTAATTTATCCGATTTCAATTGTCAGTAAAATGTGGCTCAAATACATATTAGCACTAAATCCAATGTATTCAGCTATTGAGATTTTTAGGTATTCAATCATTCAAAAACCATTGGAGTTAAATTTAATTTTGATAAGTATTGTTTCTTCAATTATTTTTTTTGTGATGGGCTTGTTGTTCTTTAGAAAGACAGAGGCTTATTTTGCAGATTTAGCCTAGGAATTGCAGCTGATGATTCCGATTGTACTGAAAAATGTATTTTGAGCCA
>JAVHRE010000177.1:0-4076 GCA_036171495.1 Bacteroidales bacterium | reverse complement strand
AAAAGCTAAATGTGCAGCATCGTAATTTGGGTTGGCAACTACGGTTTTAAAACCGACTGAAAAATAATAATCTCCGTCCCAGTATGAATAGTCTGAAGCTCCAATATAACCAATTGCACCTTTATTGCTTGCACGAAGTATTGCTTCACCAAAACATTCACTTTCAGAAAACATATTACTTTGGCAACAATTACCAACCATAAAGCAATATTTGTTAGTATTAGTAAGTGCATTAACATCAGCAATTGAAAAACTCGGGTTAGCCCACCCATCAGCGCTGCAATGTGCAGTATAATTTACAAATCCGGCTCCATCGCTTACATTTTGATGTATAGCAGATGCTGCTAATGGATTGTCGGAAGTAATTGGTGAACCGGAACCATATAAATAAGTGTGTGATGTTATTCCATTTGTTGGGTTAAAATAATTATCGGCTCCGTAATTAATTTGACCATTACCATACGTTGGTGCATGGCCAGCATCAACTCCAGCTACTAAAACCGAATATTGTAAAAAACTTGGGTCGGGCATAGTATATTGCTCATATTGCATTGTTTTATCAATTTGAGGTTGTAACTGTGTTGTGGTTTGTGCAGAAAAACGACCATAATAAATATCCGGAATAACATCGCCGCCACCGTCCATTTCGCCATAATATAAATCAGTTGGACTTCCTGCATCAAGTGCGGTACCAATAAAAGCAGGAACTTGTTCAACATCACCAACTAACAAAATATAAGTAGGAGCGGGGTCAGATGATGTTCCATTTGTGTATTGTGTTAAAATGTAGCTCTTTATTGCAGTTGTTGTGTATCCAATTACATCGGTATAAGCAACAACAACTTTAAATCCCTTTCGGGTTTTCCATTCAATAAATGGTTGTAGTTGAGTTTGAAACATACGGTCACTTATAATTAAATATTTTACCGGATATGTTGTTATTGCATCTTTGGTTGTATTCGGTTTATAGTTTGATAACATTTTATAGGTATTTTGAAACAATGGAGAATAATATTTTGCTTTCATTGTGTTTGTGAGAGCAATGTCGGCATTTTCAAAAACAACTTCAATTACAATGTTTTTTAAAATACGAATTTCGTTTTGTACAGGATTATATTGAATTGGTCGTACAACAAGTCTTCTGATATTTACGCCTCGCATAATTCCAACATTCTGAATTTCTGCAATTGGTTTTTCTATAAAATCATTTGTTGAATAAACTTGCTCATTAAAATGAAATGGAAGTTTCTCTGCATCTTGATCTTTTCTAACTGATGGCTGTTGTGGAAAAATTTTATTATTAAATCCCAAATCGTTTAACGAAATGGTTTCTTCGTCATAGCTTATAATATTTATCTTAACATTAGCATTATAAGGTACTTCAATTAATCTTTTTAAAGTTGGGAGTGAAGGACTTCCTGTTTCGCCATCATTTACATAACTTTCTGCAAATAACTGACTAAAATTGCCATTTTTTGTAAAAATTTCTTTAGCTTTTACTGTCGAAATAGAAGTTTTAAACTTAAATTTTAACGGTTCATTTTGTAAAATTGTAAATTCATCAGTCGAATTTACTAATGAAATTTTTTGAACTTTTTGTGCAAATATTGATAACGAAAAAGCTACAAACAAAAAACTAACAATTATATTTTTCATCTTGGGATTATTTTTTAGTAAAAGTAATAAATTTATAAATGTAATGACATGACGTATAAAAATAAATTTAAGTTGCTTTGTTTTGTTTTATTTTTATATTTTTGAAACAATTAAATTTATTGTTATGAAAATTTATAAAGTTCTGTATATTATTACTATTATGCTTGTTTCAAACGTTGTACTTAATGCTCAAAAAATAAATTATCCTGTTACAAAAAAGGTTGATACTGTTGATAATTATTTTGGAACTAAAGTTCCTGACCCATATCGCTGGCTCGAAAACGATACTGCTGCTGAAGTTGCCGAATGGGTAAAAGCAGAAAATAAAGTAACGTTTGGTTATTTGAATAAAATTCCATTTCGTCAAAAGATGAAAGAAAGGTTAACAAAGTTATGGAACTTTCCTAAGCAATCGGCACCATTTAAAAAAGGTGGAAAATATTTTTGCTATAAAAATAACGGTTTGCAAAATCAAAGTATTTTATATGTAATGAATTCTACTTCTGATACTGGTCGTGTGTTGTTAAATCCAAATTTGCTTTCTAATGATGGAACGGTTTCGCTGACATCAATGGATATTTCGCAAGATGGGCAAATACTCGCTTATGCAATTGCACGTGGAGGTTCCGATTGGAACGAAATTTGTTTTTTAAATATTGAAACCGGAAAACAACTTGATGACCATTTATATTGGGTTAAGTTTTCTGAAATTGGCTGGTTTAAAAATGGAATTTATTATAGTGGATATAAACCACCGGAAAAAGGGAAAGAGTTATCACAAAAAAATGAATATCATAAACTTTATTATCATAAACTTGGAACAGTTCAAGCTTCCGATAAAATTATTTTTGAAAATAAAAATGAGCCACTGCGTAATTTTTATGCAACCGTTACCGACGACCAGAAGTTTTTATGTATTTCCGAAGAAAATGCAGGGTCAATGGGTAATGCACTTCACATTCAAGATTTATCTAAAGCCGATTCTAAACCAATAACTTTTGTTTCTAAATTCGATAACGAATTTGGTGTTGAAGAAAATATTGGTGATGAGTTGTTTATACGAACAAATTTTAATGCCAAAAAATATAAACTAATAAAAGTAAATTTCTCAAACCCTGTTCTTTCAAAAGCAGTTGATATTTTGCCCGAAACTGACAATGTGCTTTCATCAGTATCTTTTTGCGGTAAAAATATAGTTGCATTATACATGAAAGATGCTCATTCTGAATTGAAAGTTTACGATTATTCCGGTAAATTTTTGAATAATGTTGATTTGCCTTCAATAGGAACTTTAAATTCTTTTAATTCAAATAAAAACGATAGTCTGGCATTTTACGATTTTACCTCATTTAATTATCCTGCAACAGTTTTTTTATATCATTCAAAAACAGGAGTGAGTAAAGAATATTTTAAGCCCAGAATTGATTTTGATGGAAGTAATTACGAAGTGAAACAAGTTTTTTATACAAGTAAAGACGGTACTAAAATTCCAATGTTTATTGTTTATAAAAAAGGAATTAAGCTTGATAGCAAAAATCCTACCTTATTATATGCTTATGGTGGTTTTAATATCAGCTTAACACCAAGTTTTAGTGCAAGCAGAATTTTATGGCTCGAAAATGGCGGAGTATATGCTGTCGCAAATTTGCGAGGTGGGGGAGAATATGGTGAAGAATGGCATTTAACAGGAACAAAACTTAAAAAGCAAAATGTTTTCGACGATTTTATTGCAGCAGCCGAATATTTGTTCAAAGAAAAATATACTTCTTCACAATTTTTGGCTGTTCAAGGCGGCTCTAATGGTGGTTTGTTAATTGGTGCAGTTGCAAATCAACGTCCCGACCTGTTTAAAGTTGCATTACCGGCTGTTGGTGTTATGGATATGCTTCGTTATCACAAATTTACTATTGGGTGGAGTTGGGTAACTGATTATGGAAATAGCGAAAACAAAGAGCAATTCGAATATATTTACAAATATTCACCAATACATAACATAAAACAGAATGTTGAATATCCTGCAATTATGGTAACAACTGCCGACCACGATGACCGCGTTGTTCCGGCTCATTCTTTTAAATATATTGCAACTTTGCAAGAAAAATATAAAGGTCAGAATCCTGTTTTAATAAGAATTGAAACTAAAGCTGGACATGGAGCAGGAAAACCAACTTCAAAGATGATTGACGAAGCTGTTGATATTTATTCGTTTATTTTTTATAATATGGGAATTACCCCAAAATACTAATAACATTTAACATTTAACTTGAAAATAGAAAAACGATGGTCAAACAATGGTAACACAATGGTCAAACAATAGTAACACAATGGTCAAACAATAGTAACACAATGGTCAAACAATGGTAACACAATGGTCAAACAATGGTCAAACAATGGTCAAACAATGGTCAAACAATGGTCAA
>JAVHRE010000176.1:0-4089 GCA_036171495.1 Bacteroidales bacterium | reverse complement strand
AAAAATATTACAATAAATGCCCTTTAACATTAACATCACCGAATTTATATCGCTTCCCTATCCTGTTTTTGATGTGCGTTCACCTATTGAATTTGAAAAAGGGCATATTCCAGACGCTATAAATATACCTGTATTTACAAACGAAGAAAGAGCAATTGTTGGAACTGCTTATTTTAAACAAGGTAGAAGCGAAGCAATAAAAATCGGACTCGAAAAGGTTCAAACAAAACTTCTATTCTTTGTTGAAAGCGTTAATAACATTACAAAAAATAAAGATATTCGGTTACATTGCTGGCGCGGCGGAATGCGTAGCCAAAATATGGCATGGCTGCTCGAATTGGCTGGATATAAGGTGTATCTGCTTAATGGAGGTTACAAAAGTTATAGAAATTTTGTAATTAAATATTTCGAAAATAATTTTCCGCTTATTGTTATTGGAGGAATGACAGGAACAGGAAAAACTGAAATTCTAAATCATTTAGAAACTTTCGGCGAACAAGTTGTTGATATGGAGGCATTAGCTAATCATAAAGGTTCGGTTTTCGGACATTTAGGACAATTTAATCAGCCGACTAACGAGTATTTTGAAAATTTACTTTATCAAAAATTTTGTAGTTTTTCGCCCGGAAAACCTATTTGGCTCGAAGATGAGAGTTTATCAATCGGCAAAGTTTTTATTCCTAAATTATTATATAATCAAATTATTAAAGCTCCAATGATTGTTATTGAAAGAAGTTTTAGCGAACGAATTAATAGATTAATAAACGAGTACTCATTTTTTGATAAAGAATTATTAATTCAATCTGTAATTCGCATTAATCGTAGAATTGGAGGAGATGTTACAAATAATATTATAACAAATATACAAAAAGGAAATTTTAATGATGCAATATCTACAATATTAAAGTATTACGATAAACTTTATAACTTATGTCTTAAAAATCATTCTTCTGAAAATTGTGTATGTTATAATGTTGATGGATACTCTAATAATGAAATAACTAACAGATTGTTACTTTTGTCAGAAAAAATTAATTATGGAACAAATTAAATTAATGCAGTATAGTCCGGGTTCGGGCTGTGGTTGTAAAATCTCACCTAAAGATTTAGAATTAATAATAAAAAACATTAATAATCCTTTTATTGATAAACGTATAATTGTTGGTAATGCATCCAAAGATGATGCAGCCGTATTTGATTTAGAAAACGGGCAAGCACTTATTAGCACTACCGATTTTTTTACTCCTATAGTTGATGATGCCTATGAGTTTGGTTATATTTCTGCTGTTAATGCCATTAGCGATATTTATGCTATGGGAGGTAAGCCATTGCTTGCTATTTCTATTTTATGTTGGCCACTTTCTAAAATTCCAGCTTCGCTTGCACACAATGTTATTTTAGGTGCTACAGATGCTTGTGCTGAAGCTGGAATTAATTTAGCAGGTGGTCATAGCATTGATATTCCTGTTCCAATTTTTGGGTTAGCAGTTAATGGAATTATCAAAAAGGAAAACATTAAGCAAAACAATACGGCAACTGCTAATTGTTCAATATTTTTAACAAAGCCATTGGGTATTGGTTTATTATCAACAGCATTAAAAAAAGGTTTATTAACTACAGAAGATTTGAAAATTGCTATGCAATGGATGAAAACTTTAAATAAAGCAGGACAAATATTAGGAGAGTTTAAATTTGTAAAAGCAATGACAGATGTTACCGGCTTTGGATTAGGTGGGCATTTGCTCGAAATTTGCGAAAGCAGTAATATAAATGCCGAAATTAATTTTAGTGAACTACCTTTAATTGAAGGAATTGATAAATATATTGAAAAAAAAACTATACCCGGTGGAACTAATAGAAATTTCGAAAGTTATGGTTCAAAAATTTCTTTAATGACTGATTATATTAAAACTATAATTTGCGACCCACAAACAAGTGGCGGATTATTGGTAATTGTAGAAGATGACAAAGAAAATGAAATTAATAAAATTGCTAAAGAAAATAATTTTTTTATTAAACTAATTGGAAAAACTTTTAAAAGAAATAGTAACGATAATGGTCATTATCTGTTTATTAAATAGAGTTTACCTGTAAAGTCAAGAGTCTGAAATATAATGTTCGAGTTTGAGGCTTGCGAAGTTTTGAAAATCAAGGAGTTCCGCCTAAGCGGAATGACTGTTTTCAAAACAAGCATAACGAAAAAATCGGACATTATAGACAGACTCTAAATAATTTATTAATTTTGAATTAAATATTTAATAAATGATTTCTAAAAAAGCACAATATTCGTTATATGCACTAACATATTTGGCAAAAAAATATAACGATGGACCTGTATTAATTAGTGAAATTGCTCAAAAAGAAAAATTACCAAAAAAATTTCTCGAAACAATTCTTTTGGAACTTAAAAACATGGGGATTGTCAGTAGCAAAAAAGGAAAGGGTGGGGGATATTATTTAATTAAAAAACCGGAAGATATTAGTTTTGCCGATATTATTCGCTTTTTTGATGGTGCAATTGCACTTTTACCTTGTGTTACTTACAATTATTACGAATCGTGTACTCAATGTAAAGACGAAAATTCGTGTGGTGTGCGAAGTGTTGTTAAAGAAATTCGCAACAAAACGGTGTCTATACTTAAAAATATAACTTTAAAAGATGTTATTGATAGAGAAGATAAGTTGTTATATAACAAAACATTAGAAACTGATTAATAATAGACCTAACAGGTCTCAAAGACCTGTTAGGTCTTACAAAAAGAGATTTTAAAATGGCACAAGAAAATTTTAATCCAGATAATATTTATCATGTTTTTAATAGAGGGAACAATAAAGAGAATATGTTTTTTGAACAAAAAAATTATTATTACTTTCTTAATTTAATTGAAAAATATCTTTTGCAGATTTCAGATATTTACTGCTTTTGTTTATTAAAAAATCATTTTCATATTTTACTTAAAATAAAAAACGAAAATGAAATTCCTGAGAAATATAAAAGTAAAATTTATTTGCCATTTTCTCACTTGTTTAATGCTTACACAAAAAGTATAAATAAAGCATATAACAGAACAGGAAGTCTTTTTCAAGAACATTTACATAAAAATATTGTTTTAGATGAAGAATATTTATTGCAATTAGTTGCATATATTCACCTAAATCCTGTAAAACATAAGTTTACCGATAATTATAAAAATTATCAATTTTCTTCTTATAAAGATTATAAAAACAATACAAAGACATTTGTAAAAAAACAAATTGTACTTGATTTATTTAAAGATTTTGATAATTTTGAATTTTGGCATGATTTGAATAAAATTAAATATGAAGAAATAATTAATGAAATTGAACTTTTAGATTATTGAAAATGATAGACTATACTGGTTTCCAAGTTGAGAGACCTAACAGGTTTTCAAAACCTGTTAGGTCTTACAAAATAAAATTTGAAATAATTCTTTATTGCAAAAACCAACAAGTTAGTCGGGATTTTTATTCTAATATTTTAAATCAAATACCTGTCCTTGATGTTCCCGGAATGACTGAATTTCTGATAACTCCCGAAGTTAAACTTGGATTAATGCCGGAAACTGGAATAGTAAAAATTTTAGGAAACAATGTTCCAAATCCTTCAAAAGGGAATGGTATTCCCCGTTGCGAGTTATATGTTTATGTTAAAAATGTTGTAAATAGTTATAACAATTCATTAAAATTTGGCGCCAAAGAAATAAATCCTCCTAAATTTCGCGATTGGGGCGATATGGTAGGTTATGTTTCAGATATAGATGGGCATATTGTTGCCTTTGCTAAAAAAAATACACGGGACTTCTAAAAATTGCTTTTTTATCGTTGGACTTCAATTTTAAAATCCTCATTCCGTATAGACGGAACTCCGGTTTTAAAATTTTGTCCGCCTCGAAAAATCTAATTTTTAACCCCTCTACAATAGTCAACCCTTAAAAACCTTTATTTCAAATTTTAATCATTGTACATTTTTATTCAGAATTTTTTTATTTTCTTTTTTCACCACCAAAAAAGAAACAAAAAACCCTCCACGAAGTCCAACTCCAATGAGAAAGACAAGGGGGCATGCCC
>JAVHRE010000175.1:0-4095 GCA_036171495.1 Bacteroidales bacterium | reverse complement strand
GTTTTTGATATTAAATGCCATATTATATCCTCCTATTTTTAGTTATTTAGTTATTAAGTTATTTCTTATTAATGTTCAAAAAAGTTCTATGTTCTATGTTTATGTTATTAAGTTATTTTTCATTTTCAGATTTTCTTATCATCAAATTTTCAAATTAATTTTTCATTTTCAAATCTTCAAATTGATTCATTGTCAAATTTATTTTCATATTTCTATTTATTTCAACTTATTTCAATCTATTTCATTGTTTATTGTTTTATGTTCATTGTCAAATTTGTTTTCATTTCTAACTTTGTTCATTAATCATTAATTAAGCACTATTTTAGTCCCTGCATCAGGGTTTTGAAGTTGTGAAGCTACTGTAATAATTGCAGTACGCCCACCATTTTTAACAAATTTTAAACAAGCTTTTACTTTTGGTGCCATACTACCTTCTCCAAATTGACCTTCTGCCATATATCTTTCAGCTTCAGCAATAGTCATTCTATCTAATTTTTGTTCGTTAGGTTTATTAAAATTAATACAAACTTTTGTAATATCAGTCAAAATATAAAACTCATCAGCACTAACCTGAGTTGCCAATAATGAAGATGCAAGGTCTTTATCAATTACTGCATCAATTCCTTCTAATGTGTTTGGCTCTTTATAATAAACAGGTATTCCACCACCACCAACTGCAATAACAATATTTCCAGCGCGAGCTAAATTGCCAATTGATTTTCTGTTTCCTATTCTGTATGGTTTAGGCGAAGCAACAACTTTTCTCCATCCACGACCACCTGCATCTTCTTTGTAAATTGATTTAGTTTCTGCCATTAGTTTTTCTGCATCTTCTTTAGAATAATATGGGCCAATTGGTTTAGTAGGATTTTTAAAAGCAGGGTCATCTTTATCAACCAAAACCTGAGTAATTAACGTTATTATATCTACATCTAATCCTTTTCGCTCAAGAACATTTCGTAATTGCTGTTCAATAATGTATCCTATAAATCCCTGACTATAAGCCCCACAAATATCTAAAGGCATTTCCGGAATCCCGAAATTTTTTGCTCCAGCTATATTTTGAAGTAATATATTTCCAACCTGTGGACCATTACCATGTGTTAGAATCAAATTATAATCATTTTTAAGTAACGAAACCAAATGCTCACATGTTTCATAAGCATTTTTTTCCTGTTCACTTATTGTTCCTTTTTGTCCTGCTCGTAATAGTGCATTACCACCAAAAGCAACTACAGCTAATTTCTTCATTCATCATTTTTTTAGGTTGCAAAATTAAAAATTATTTAACACGTCTAAAATAAAATTCAACTATTTATTAATATTTTAATTAATTTTTTGTATAATTTCAATCAATCATTAGCTTTGCATTTTATTTTTCTAATATATAAACAATAAAATATTAACAATTAAATAATTAATTATGAGTTATTTATTCACATCTGAATCAGTTTCAGAAGGACATCCGGATAAGCTTGCCGACCAAATTTCTGATGGTTTGCTTGACGCTTTTTTAAGTGTTGACCCTGATTCAAAAGTAGCTTGCGAGACGCTTGTTACTACAGGATTAGTTGTACTTGCAGGTGAAGTTTGTACTGATGGGTATATTGATGTTCAAGAAGTTGCAAGACGAGTTATTAATAAAATTGGTTATACTAAAGCAGAATATATGTTCGATGGAAATTCGTGCGGAGTAATTAATAGTATTCACGAACAATCGAGTGATATAAGACAAGGCGTTGTTCGCACAAAACCCGAAGAACAAGGTGCCGGCGACCAAGGAATGATGTTTGGTTTTGCTTGCCGCGAAATGGATAATTATATGCCTATGACCATTGAATTAGCTCACATATTACTACAGGATTTAGCAGATATTCGTCGCGAAGGCAAAAAAATGAAATATTTACGTCCAGATTCAAAATCGCAAGTTACAGTTGAATATGACAATGATAACAAACCATTAAGAATTGATACTATTGTAATTTCTACACAGCATGACGAATTTATACTTCCAAAAGGAAACACTCCAAAAGCCATTAAAGATGCGGAAATCGCAATGCAAAAAGCTATTCACGATGATGTAAAAAATATTCTTTTACCACGCACTATTAAAAATCTTCCTGATAGAGTAAAAAAACTTTTTAAGAATTATAAATTATTTGTTAATCCAACCGGCAAATTTATTATTGGTGGTCCTCACGGCGATAGTGGTTTAACGGGACGCAAAATTATTGTTGACACTTATGGGGGACGTGGCGCACACGGTGGTGGTGCATTTTCAGGAAAAGACTCTTCAAAAGTTGACCGTTCTGCTGCTTATGCTGCCCGCCATATTGCAAAAAACATGGTTGCAGCTGGTGTTGCTGACGAAATTCTTGTGCAAGTTGCTTATGCTATCGGTGTTGCTCAACCTGTTGGATTTTATATTAATTCAAATGGCACTGCAAAAATAAAAGACAAAAAAGGAAAAATTATTAACGATGGTGAAATTGCATCACGCATTGCAAAAATTTATGATATGCGTCCTTATGCAATTATAAAAAGGTTTGGTTTGAAAAATCCTATTTTCGAAGCAACTGCTACTTATGGGCATTTTGGACGTGACCCATTTAAAAGAAAAATAGAAATTTGCACCAAAAACAATAGCAAAAATGGTGGTAACTGCAAAAAAATTATAAAAGAGGTTGAGTTTTTTGCTTGGGAAAAACTGGATTATGTAAATATTATTAAAAAAGAATTTGGAATAAAATAACAATTTGCATAATGCAAATTTTTATTTCTTATTTTCGCTAAATTCTTTAGCCATTAGAGATAATGTTTCTTTTATTGGTATAAACTTGTAATTTAACAATTCATTAATTTTATCATTTGAATAATTAAGTTTTTTATTTGCAATTCGAGACAAATCGGAAGAAATTGCAATGCTTTTACCAAAAAACAATGAAGTAATTAAGTTCAATTTGTTCATTACAATTAATAAATTCTTTGAAATTTCTTTAGCTGGAACCTTTTTGTTTAGTGATTCGGCAATCATTGCTAGCAGATTTTTATAAGCAATATTTTCGGCTGAAACTATAAATCTCTCACCACTAACTTCAGAATTTATTGTAAGTTGTTTTACTATCTCTGCTACATCAGATACATCAACAAAACCAGAGCTTCCCGATGTAAAATAATTTAATCCATTTTCAATCTTTGTAAATATAGATGAAAAATCAGTTTTCCAATTACCTGCACCAACTAATACTGATGGGTTTACAATTACACACGATAACCCTTCCGAAACGCCACGCCATACTTGCAATTCGGAATAATATTTTGCAATTGAGTAAGCAGAATTTCCTTTAAAGTTAAGCCATTCGGTATTTTCATTAATTAACTCGCCATTTTCTGTACTGCCAATTGCAGCAATAGAACTTATATGACAAAAACGCTTAACATTATTCGAAAGTGCAGCATCAATTAAATTTGACGTTCCTATAATATTATCATTTGTTACTGATTTAGATTTACGTTTATCGAATGATATTATTGCTGCAGAATGTATGACATACTCAACATTATTTAAACATTCTAAAATTAAACCATAATCAAGAATATCGCCATCTACCCATTCAATTTTATTATAAAAATCGGAAACATTATATTTCAATAAAGTTTTTTTTAGAAAATTGGTTGAGCTACTTTTACGTTTTAATGCCCTTACATGCACCCCAAGCCCAGCAAGTTTTGCAATAATATTTGCACCTAAAAAGCCAGTTCCACCTGTTACAAAAATCATGTTGCAAAGTAATAAAAAATAATTAGTGTTTGCAAGAAAACGTCACCGCTTTCGTTCCGCTTCGGCGGAACGATTAGCAATATCATTTCAATCAGATGATATACACATCTTGTTTGTGAGGACACAAACAATGGTGAAAGTTATTTACATAGTGTTTGCAAGAAAACGCCAATTTACTCACATTTCTTTTTATAGTTCGACAGGCTCACTACAAGTTTTTAAATGTGTTCCCCGCAAAAGCGGGGCAAGCTGTGAGATAGCTTCGCTAAGTTCTACGTTATTCTCGTTTTAAAAATCAGTCATTCCGCTTAGGC
>JAVHRE010000174.1:0-4096 GCA_036171495.1 Bacteroidales bacterium | reverse complement strand
ACTAATAATTATTATAGATTTTACAGCTCCTAAAACTGCACCTGCTAATCTGTTAGGTAAACCTAAACCAGCCGATTTTATTATTTTCTCGACAAGTTTTGCAACTAAAAAAACCAAAATAACAATTAACAAAAAAGTTACTGAAAAAGAAATCAGCGGAACATAATCCGATTTAATAGTAAACCATCTCGAAATATATTCTGCAACAAAATTAGAAAAATGAATACCACCCCATAATCCAAGCATTAATGCGGCTAAAGAAGCAATTTCAATAATAAATCCCTTTCTAAACCCTTTAAAACCAAACCAAAGGATTGGAATCACAATAATAATATCTATAAAATTCATAACTAATTAAATTAAAAAAATTGTCACAAATTACACTAATTATCACATATAAAATTATGTGTTTTTTTTGAAAATATATGAAATTTGTGACAAAAAATATTTTTACGTCATTCCAAACTTGTTTCGGAATCTTTTTTCGTTATATGGGATGCTGAAACAAGTTCAGCATGACGTTAAATTCAGCATGACGAATTGAGTATTTTTAGCACACCTTAATAATTTGTTATTAAAAAATTAATAAATTTGTTCATGGCAATTTTAAATTCTATAATTAACTGGTTGAATATTAAGAGGATTTCGCAAATTGAGCTTTTTCGCAAATATCCTGTTGATGTTCAATTAGAAACTTTATATAAATTATTGAAAAAGTCACGCGAAACAGAATGGGGCAAAATGTACGATTATAGCAGTATTGATTCAGCATCAGAATATAAAAATCGTGTGCCTTTAACTGATTATAATTCATTAACCCCTTATATTAACCGCCTTCGAAACTGTGAGCAAAATGTTTTATGGTCGTCGGAAATAAAATGGTTTGCCAAATCGTCGGGCACTACAAACGATAAAAGTAAATTTATTCCTGTAAGTCGCGAATCGTTAGAAGATTGCCATTTTAAAGGTGGTAAAGATATTATTTCCATTTATTCGTCACAAAAACCAAATCATGAATTGTTTAAAGGCAAAACGCTTGCATTGGGTGGTAGTTACCAGGTAAACGATTATAATAATACTTCATTTTACGGAGATTTGTCGGCTGTTTTAATGCAAAATTTGCCATTTTGGGCTGAATTTCTTAGAACCCCCAATCTCGAAATTGCTTTAATGGATGAGTGGGAAAGTAAAATTGAGAAAATGGCAAACGCCACAATTCAAGAAAATGTAACTAATATTGCTGGAGTTCCTTCGTGGATGTTGGTACTTATGAAACGAATTTTAGAAATTACTGGCAAATTAAGTATAAGTGAAGTATGGCCAAACCTTGAACTTTTTGTTCACGGTGGAGTTAGTTTTACGCCATATAGCGAACAATTTAAAAAAATATTTTCCTCGGAAAAAGTAAACTATTTAGAAACCTATAACGCTTCCGAAGGATTTTTTGCAATACAAGACGATTTAAGCAAAAACGATATGTTGCTTATGCTTGATTATGGAATTTATTACGAGTTTATTCCAATTGAAGATTTTGGAAACGAAAATCCTAAAGTTCTTAATATTGGCGAAGTTGAAATTTGTAAAAATTACGCAATAGTTATTTCAACAAATGCTGGTTTATGGCGGTATGTTATTGGCGATACTGTTAAGTTTACTTCGCTTTATCCGCATAAAATTGTTATAACAGGGCGCACAAAACATTTCATAAACGCTTTTGGCGAAGAACTTATTATTGAAAATGCCGAAAAAGCTATTAAAATTGCATGCGAAAAGACAAACGCTAATATTGTTGAATATACTGCCGGTCCGGTTTATATGACAGAATCATCAAAGGGCGCACATCAGTGGTTATTTGAATTTTCAGTTTCTCCTTCAAATATGGAATATTTTATGGAGGTTTTAGATAACGCACTAAAAAGTTTAAATTCTGATTACGAAGCAAAACGTTATAAAAATTTATCACTCGATTTTCCTAAATACACTATTTTAGAAAAAGGAACGTTTTATAGGTGGCTTAAAAACAAAGGGAAATTAGGTGGTCAGCATAAAATTCCGCGACTTGCCAATCACCGCGAATATATCGAAGAAATATTAGCAATTTAAAACCAATTCTTAATGAAAACATTTATAATATTTATTTTGCTCATTGCTACAACCTCTGATTTAAAGCTAATAAAACAGTTTACAGCAAATTCAGAAATGGTTTTAACCAATGCTATTGGAAATATTTATGCAGTTAATGGGAATAATGTTACAATGTATAATTTCGAAGGACAAAAGCTTTTTTCTTACTCAAACTCATTTTTAGGAAATATTAATTCTATTGATGTTTCGGACCCGATGAGAATATTACTTTTTTATAAAGATTTTAATAAAATGCTGTTCTTATCAAATAAGCTTTCGGAAATCGGCTCTCCAATTGAGCTTGATAATTTGGGATATAGTCAGATTAGTGCTTGTTGCAATTCAAATTTAGGGGGATTTTGGATTTTTAATTCCCAGGATATGCAATTGGTTCATTTAAACCAAAACTTAGAAACAGATAGAAAGGGCACTAATATTCAGTCAGTTTTACAAGGTAACGATTTGCCAATTTATATGATTGAACAAAATGACGAAATGTTTTTATCGGCACCAAAATCCGGAATTTTAATTTTTGATAAATTTGGAACTTATAAAAAGACAATTCCACTTTATCAATTAAATTATTTTCAAGTAATTGGAGATAAATTTATTTATTTGTCGAACAATAAAATATTTTCATATTCGGCTCTTAATATAACTGATTCAATTATGCTTCCAGAAAATTTAAAAATAAATGCAGCATCCATGTATAAAAATAAAATTATTACTACAAATTCTAATGAAATATTTATTTATGAAATTTAATAATATGTATCTTCGATAAAATATAAATGCATACAAATCACAAAACATATTCAATTGACGATATTAATAATTTGATAACCAATAAAATAAGATGTGGCAATAAGTTAGATTTTTGCAATTCAAAAGCACTTATTAATGGAAATGATAAAAAAGAACTTTGGTTATCAAAATATATTTCATCAATCGCAAATTCAGGTATCCAAACAATTATATTTGGTATTAAAACAAATAGAAATAGAGCTGTTGAATCTGATTTAGTTGATTTTTCAAAAGCAAACTCTTTTTGGCTCAAAACTTTAGTCGAAAATGAGATTTCTCCTGTAATTGAAAATATAAATATTTACGAAGTTTCGGAAAAAGATAAAAATAAAGGGTTTATTATTATTCAAATACCTGTTAACACTAATTTTCCCTACATGGCTTCTGATGGAAGATATTATCAATATTCAAATCGGAAAATTGAAGTGTTGTCTGAACAACGTGTACGCGAGTTATATTTAATCTCGTCAAAACCAAACATGGAATTTGTGGGAATAATAAACTCTCAAGGTGTTCCTACATTAGAAAATGGTAAAATTTTAAACATGAATTTTTATCCTAAATTTCTTGTGCGTAATTCAGGGAGTGCAATTGAGAAAAATTATAAATTCGAGTTGTGGATTCCATCAGAATTTCACGACTCTTTATTTTTATCAATGCAAAACTATTTTAATCGTATTGAAGGTGTTTATTCGGTTTTTTCGGTTCCTAACCGACAACCGCTTTTTCAAAACGAAATTCACAATATTTTAGAAGCTAAATTATTTGTTAACATTCAAAATATTGACGTTTTTAATGAATCAGAAATGTTCATTAAACTGTTTTATTCGCATGGATTAAAGGAGTTTAGCTATAAATTAAACGAAACATTTACTTTTGAAAATAAAATGTTATCAGAAATTGGTTTTGCAACAAATAAATTAAAAACATAAAAAGGTTTTTAGTTTCAAGTTTTAAATCCCATCACCAATAAAGTCCTCTCCTTTGGAGAGGATTTAGGTGAGGTTAAAACTCTAAACCTCAAACTAATAAATATGAACTAATTAATAAAATATAAACACATGAAACATTCACGACTAAAAAAGACACACTGCTTGTTCCGACTTGGCGGAAACTTGTTCCGATTGAGCGGAAAGGGAATGATTATATTTGCATCCGGCATTAATAG
>JAVHRE010000173.1:0-4133 GCA_036171495.1 Bacteroidales bacterium | reverse complement strand
CAAAATAGATGTCTTTTTCTTCGGATATTATTTTTGTAACAATTTGAAATAATATTCCCTGAAAAGTTCTTTCGTTAGCAGATTTTTTAACGTTCATTTTTTTTATGCTAAATTATTAATAATTTTACAAAAGTTTAATGTTAATTTAATTATTCTCTATAAAACAATAAAATTAAAATAAAAATCAAGAATTAAAAGTATTAATAATATTAAAAAAGGCAAATGAAAATTAAATTTTGAAGAAAATATTTAATTTTTCATAAAATAACTAAAAAAATAATGACTTTTAAAAAATTCTTCTTAAAATTGCACAAGATATGTCTATAGAGAATCATCAACTGCAAGAAGTCCTTTGTGCATTTATTTTTAATCCGAACTCAAACGCTTGGGATAGCACCTATTTTGGTAAATACTATGATGCTATTCAGGATTTAGGATTTATAGAAAAGCAAGAACAAAAAGGATTTGAGGTAAAATTTGAATTTAAAGCAGATGCAAATAAAAAAATCCCGGAACCGCAGTATAATGAAGCAGAACCAAAAATGCTTTTTAAGAATACAGAAAAGAATTATGCAATATTAATGGCTAATAGCTATATTTCTTTTCATAAATTACCACCGTATGAGAAATGGGAGAATATGATGAAAGACCAGATAAAACCTGGTCTTGATCGATATTTTAAGACTGAACTTGGGAAAGATTTATTACAAGTTCAAATGCTTTACTTAAATAAATATGAGTTTGATGAAAAGGAAAAACTTTCAAACAGATTTAGTTTTATTCCGTCAATAGAAGATTTTGGAATTGGAAAAGAAAAAAGTCTTTTATTGCAAAGTCAATATGACTTAGAGCCAAATTTAGTTATGCAATTACAAATTCAAGCGAGGTTAACTGAGAAAAAAACTAAAGAAGTTTTTTTGCAATGTAGTTGTATTGCACATAACCACGATAAAAAAAGAAGTTGGGAAGAAATTGCACAACAAGTGCACGACCAAAACAATCTCGTGTTTAATAAAATCACAAAGAAATAATTATGCGAAATAAAATCACGATAACAAATAATGCGGATGAAATATTTTTTAGTTCTCCGTCTATAGTTATTCATAGTCAATATTCTTCCTCAAGCTCAAGGGAATTTGGCGGTGGAGTTTATTTGGTGACGGAAGTCCCGTCTTGTAATTTCACCTCCATTTCAGCCATTGCTCCTTTCAATATGGGTCGCTACCAATATTCACTTGCGCCACAATACATAATAGTTTCAATTGCAAATGAAATGTTTAAAGGAAGTAAACCGATGGTCGGAGAGGAATTAGAGCTTTTGAAAAAAACATACAAGCGTCTGTTGAACAACAGACCTACTTCTTTTCTTAGATAAAATATGTCTTATCAAGGAGAACAATGGTTTAATTATCTTCCTGAGTATCTTCTTGAAACTGGAAAAGGTAGAATTAAAGAAGGGCTGTCCCAATTTATTGACCCAGTTGAAAGAGGGAAAGAAAAAGTTTATGAGAATTTTTATTTGCAAATGCAGAAAGATCACTTTATGCAAGGAGATTTATTTCATTCAATTAAAACTATTGAATGGAAAGATGAAAGTGAAGATTATTGTTCTAAATATACTCCAGCAATGCTTGTTTCAAATTCCTGCGATGTTGCTATTGAGAATGAGCGGCTAATTGACAAGGAAGCACTTTTTGCTCCTGTTATTAATCTAAAAGAATATTTTGAAGAATTAAAAAAAGCGGGAAAAAGTGATGAGCAGATTAAAACGATTTATTCAAAACTTAAACAGCAAGAATATTCTAACTTGTTTTATTTGCCTGCCGACCCGATTACGACTTCCGAGTACATCGTTTTTTTGGATAACATCTGGTGGTTTCCTGCAACCGAAGTTCATAAGAAGTTTGCCAAAATAAAAGAAGAAAGATTTTTGTCGCTTACTGATTGGGCATTTTATCTTTTTATTTCAAAAATCTCTTTTCATTTTTGCAGAGTTCCCGAAGAAAAGGAACGTTAAAAGTTTAAACTATTTCACTCTTTTCAAAGCTTCATCTGTAGCATCTAACATTGGTTTAATAGAAACTTCTTTGCCTACTGCACCTTTCATCCACTCATTTGGAATTAAACGACCTTGTGTGTATATTCTTTGAATTTCGGTTGCAAAGTTTTTGCCTTTTATTTGTTGTTCAATTTGAAAATCAATTAAATGTCCTATAGGATAAGCCGAAAGATATAATGGAGAATCAATCATGTGCGAATAAATTGCAAGTATAGGTTCGTCCTTTGTTCCAAAAACCGGAGCATAATATTTATTCCAAACATCTTTTGCAATTAAAATCACTTGTTGTTTAAGTTGTTCAGACGTTGCATCAGGATTTTGATATAACCATTTCCAAACCTGCATATCAACAAGCGAAACGCCCATTATTTCGTAACAAGCCCAAAAGTTATCTAATGCCATCATATCGAATTTTACAGGGTCGGAATTTTTTATTCCTAAAAGTTCGAGGTCGCGTTTTTGAAAAATAAATGCCAAAGCTTCGGTAAATGCAGTGTTCGGAATGCCTTTAAGTTCGTAGTAATCCATATCGTAAAGCGAAAGAGTTTGCTCAACAGTGTGTCCAAACTCGTGAATAGCAATATTATAACCTTTATAATCCATTCCATCTTTACCAACTCTTGTACGCAAATGTGCATTATCGCCACGCATTTCGCTTCCCCATGCATGACCGGCACCACGCGAGGCATCAACAGAAATACGGCTTGTAATTTCTTTAGCTTTTTCGGGACTAAAATCAAGTTTCTGAAGAATTAATGGCAAATCCTGTTGAAATTGAGCTTTTGTTGGGTATTTTGTTTTTACTATTGCCGTTAACTCATCTTCAGAAATTGTGCTACGAGCTTTAAAGCCATCGTACCAAATATCAAAAGGTTCGAGGTTTCTTCCCAATCGTTTGCTTATTAATTCTGCAGCTTGTTTTACTTGTGGTGATGATACAAATTCTATAAAAAGTTTTTCTACTTCCTGTTGTGACATTTCCATTTCACCATCAAATTTTCTTTGAATATATGTTGGATACTGTGGGCTATATGAATCAATTGCTTTGTTCGTTTTAAAAACATTAAGCAAATGTTCATATCTGGTATTTGGCTCGGGTGTAAATTTTATTTCTTTACCATTTTCAAACAATTTGTTTTCTTTTGGATTCCATTGGTATTTATTGTTGTTAATAATATCTTTAGGAATATCTTGATATATTATATGCTTCATAACATTATAAATCATTTTTTGTTTTGGCAAATCATCTTTATCGCTATAATGCGATTTTAACTCGTCGCGTAAACCCCAGTGTGAAATAAGTTTTAAATCTTTTGGGAAATATGCTTTGTTACTTTCATCAATTAAATTTCCCATATAAATATTATATTCACTAATATAGGTGTCGGCTGCGGTTAATGTTTCGCTGATTTTCTGAATTAAATCTGCTGGCACTCTACTCGAAAACATATCGCCTAAACGTACATAAGCCCATTGTTGGCGATTCCAAGAATCTCCGTTTTCGTTTTTTTCTTTTAACGAATACGATGGAAAATTTAATATTGTTACAAAAGCAATTTTATTTGCAAAGAAATCGTCAGCTAAATGTGAGCTAACACTATATCCTCCAAACATTTCGTCAATAGGTAAAACTTCACCTTTATCAAGATGAAGTGGTTCCATTAAACCAATTGTTATGCGATTAAAGTTTCCATTTAATACTTCAATCTGATGTTCAATTTTACTGTAAACTGTTTGACGCATTGAGTCATTTCCAAAATAATTTTCTTTACAAAATTTTATAAAATCATCAGGACTTCCATCACTTTCGAACCATAACGCAGCAGATTGGTTAACACCTTTTTCAATAAGTTCTTTTCTACTATCACCATACATTTTTATAAGTGTATCGGTAACTTGCTGAATTGTTGTTGTTGAAATATTTGTTTTTTCAGCATCTTGAGAAGTATTATTCTCATTGCAATTTTTACAATTTTGCATTCCGAACATTAATGGTAGAATTAAATAAATAATAAATTTTTTCATGTGTTTATGTTTTGTTAATTAGTTCATATTTAAAGATTTGACAACTTTT
>JAVHRE010000172.1:0-4198 GCA_036171495.1 Bacteroidales bacterium | reverse complement strand
GAAGTGAAAAGTTAAAAGTTAAAAGTAAGAAGTGAAAAGTGAGAAGTGAAAAGTTCATAAAGTTCATAAAGTTAAAAGTTTATAAAGTTCATAAAGTGAAAAATGAAAAGTAAAACATTAAACATTAATCATTAAACATTAATAAGTTGTCATTCTGAGTGCCTGTCCTGAGCTTGTCAAAGTGGTCGAACCACAACCTTTAGCGTTCGACTGAGGTCAAGCCGAAGTCTCACATTAAGTACTTTTTTACTATTACATAATACCGTATCGGTATTATAGCCAAAAAACATTCTTTTGTCATATAAAAGAATATTTAAAACATTTACCTTTGTTTTTTTAAATAATTAAAAAATATAATAGACCTTAAGGTTTTAAAAACCTTAAGGTCTTTGAAAAGAAAATAAAAAAATGACAAAATCTAAAAAAGTTATTACTTGCGATGGAAATCATGCTGCTGCACATATTGCATATATGTTTAGCGATGTAGCATGTATTTATCCTATTACACCATCATCAAATATGGCAGAAAATGTTGATGAATGGGCAGTAGAGGGAAGAAAAAATTTATTTGGCGAAACAGTTAGAGTTGCCGAAATGCAATCGGAGGCTGGTGCAGCAGGTGCTGTCCATGGAGCATTACAGTCGGGAGCATTAACAACAACATTTACTTCATCGCAAGGATTGTTGCTTATGATTCCAAATATGTATAAAATTGCTGGTGAGTTGTTACCTGCTGTTTTTCATATTGCTGCAAGAGCTTTAGCAGCTCAATCACTATCTATATTTGGCGACCATAGCGATGTAATGGCAACACGAAATACAGGTTTTGCATTATTGGCTTCAGGTTCAGTACAGCAAATTATGGATTTAGGTTCGGTGGCGCATTTGTCAACTATTAAAACACGTGTTCCATTTCTTCATTTTTTTGATGGATTTAGAACATCACACGAAATTCAAAAAATAGAATACATAGATAATGAAGATATTGAGCCATTATTAGATAGAAAAGCAATAATGGAATTTAGACAAAGAGCATTAAACCCCGAACATCCTGTAACACGTGGTACCGCTCAAAATCCTGATATTTATTTTCAAACCCGCGAAGCTGCTAACAAATTTTATGATGCAGTGCCTGATGTTGTTGAGCAATACATGCAGGGGATTTCAAAAATTGTTGGCAGAGAATATCATCCATTTACATATTATGGAGCAAAAGATGCTGAAAATATAATAATTGCGATGGGTTCGGTTACCGAAACTATTCAGGAAGTTGTTGATTCAAAGCTCGCTAATGGCGAAAAGGTTGGTTTAATAACAGTACATTTATATCGTCCTTTTTCGGCAAAATATTTCTTTAATGTTTTACCTAAAACTGTAAAAAGAATTGCAGTTTTAGACCGTACAAAAGAACCTGGAGCCAATGGTGAACCTTTATATCTTGATGTAAAGGAAATTTTTTACGAAAAAGAAAATCATCCTTTTATTGTTGGCGGAAGATATGGGTTAAGCTCAAAAGATACCACTCCTGCAATGATGCTCTCAGTTTTTGATAACCTTAAAATGAATGAACCAAAAAATCATTTTACAGTTGGAATAGTTGATGATGTTACATTTACATCTTTACCATTATTACCCGAAATTGATTTATCAACAAAAGGTACAATTCAATGTAAATTTTATGGTTTAGGTTCAGATGGAACAGTTGGAGCAAATAAAAATTCAATCAAAATAATTGGTGAAAATACCGACAAATATGCTCAGGCATATTTTGCTTACGATAGCAAAAAATCAGGAGGCATTACTATATCCCACTTACGTTTTGGCGATAACCCAATACGTTCTCCTTATTTAGTAAACACACCCGATTTTGTAGCTTGTCATGTTCCCGCATATCTAAAAAAATATGATATGCTAAAAGGCTTAAAAAAAGGTGGAACATTTTTATTGAATAGTATTTGGGACGTTGAAGAAACAAAAAAACGTTTACCAAATTCATTTAAAAAATATATGGCTGCTCACGATATTCAGTTCTATATAATTAATGCTACCGTTATTGCAGAAAGTATAGGATTAGGAAACAGAACTAATTCTATATTGCAAGCTGCATTTTTCAAAATTTCTAATGTAATTCCTTACGATTTAGCAGTTTCAGCAATGAATAATGCTATTAAAAAAACTTATTCTAAAAAAGGCGAAAAAGTTGTTCAAATGAATTACAAAGCTATTGAAAGAGGTGCATGTCCAATAAAAATTGATGTTCCGGAAGAATGGAAAAAACTTGATGGAAAAGATAAAGTAGAGACTTCAAATGTTCCGGATTTTATTAAAAATATAGTTTTCCCAATAAATAATTTGAAAGGAGATGACTTGCCTGTTAGTACTTTTATTGGAATAGAAGATGGAACATTTATAGCTGGCACAACCCAATATGAAAAACGTGGGATTGCCGTTAATGTACCGGAATGGATTCCGGAAAATTGCACTCAGTGTAACCAATGTTCTTATGTTTGTCCTCATGCTGTAATTCGTCCATTTTTGTTAACAGATGAGGAAACCAAAAATTTACCAAAAGGTACTAAAACTTTAAAAGCTACTGGAAAAGATTTTGAAAATTACAATTTTAAAATTCAGGTAAGTGTTTTAGATTGTACAGGTTGTGGAAATTGCGCAAATGTTTGTCCCGGACGTAAAGTTGAAGGTGCTGTTGCATTAATGATGAAACCTTTGGGAACTCAAATGCATGAAGTTGAGCTTTGGGAACATTTTTCGAAAAATGTAAAATATAAAACTGTTGATAAATTTAAAACATTTAAAAATAGCCAGTTTGCTCAACCTTTATTCGAATTTTCAGGTGCATGTGCAGGTTGTGGCGAAACTCCATACATTAAATTAATAACGCAACTTTATGGTGAGCGAATGCTCGTTGCAAATGCAACAGGATGCTCATCAATTTATGGTGGTTCGGCTCCAGCAACCCCATACCGTGCAAATACTGAAAGTGGGAAAGGTGTTGCATGGGCTAATTCATTATTTGAAGATAATGCAGAATACGGATATGGAATTACTGTTGGAATTAAAAAAATACGTGAACATATAGTTAGTTTGATGAATAATCTTATTTCTAATTCTACAAATTCAGAAATTAAAGAAGCTTGCCAGAACTGGCTCACAAATAAAGATTCTGAAGAAAATTCGGAAGCTATATCAAATGCTGTTGTTCAAGCTGTTTCAAAAGAAAAAGATGCAATTTCAAAAGAAATAATAGATTTAAAACAATATTTAGTTAAAAAATCTATTTGGGTTATTGGTGGCGATGGTTGGGCTTACGATATTGGCTTTGGTGGGTTAGACCATGTTCTTGCATCGGGCGAAGATTTGAATGTTTTAGTTTTAGATACTGAAGTTTATTCAAATACCGGTGGACAGTCGTCAAAATCTACTCCTTTAGGTGCAGTAGCAAAATTTGCTGCATCTGGAAAAAGAATTCGTAAAAAAGATTTAGGAATGATTGCAATGAGCTACGGATATGTATATGTAGCTCAAGTTGCAATGGGAGCCGATAACGGACAATTTTTCAGAGCCGTAAAAGAAGCTGAAGCATACAAAGGACCATCAATAATAATTGCTTATGCACCATGTATTAATCATGGAATTGCAGCAGGCATGGGCAAAAGTCAAATTCAGGAAAAATTAGCTGTTGCTTGCGGTTATTGGAGTTTGTATCGCTATAACCCAATGTTGGAAAAAGAAGGAAAAAATCCATTCAAATTGGATTGTAAAGAACCCGAGTGGAATAAATTTAAAGATTTTTTAAATTCAGAAGTTCGTTTTTCTTCGTTAAAACGTGCTGTTCCAGCCGAAGCAGATGAACTATTTAACGCTGCCGAACAAAATGCAAAATGGCGTTACGAGAGTTATAAAAAATTAGTTGGTACACCAATAGCAGAAAAAACTGTTTAATATTAAAAAAGTTTGTAGTTTGTGGTTTGTAGTTAGGTTATTGGGTTAATAGTTATTAACTGATGTTACGCAAAATTGATTTGTTATAAACATTTTATGATGAGCAAAAGGAAGTTAAAAGTTCATAAAGTTCATAAAGTTAAAAGTTTATAAAGTTCATAAAGTGAAAAATGAAAAGTAAAACATTAAACATTAATCATTAAACATTAATCATTAAACATTAATAAGTTGTCATGTT
>JAVHRE010000171.1:0-4209 GCA_036171495.1 Bacteroidales bacterium | reverse complement strand
CTTTGGCTTCTAGGGATAACTCATCGCGACCGTTAATTTGTGCCCAACCCGTAAGACCGGGTTTTAGTTTGTGAACGCCAGCAGCAAGGCGCAAGGCCATTAAATCATCCTGGTTGTACAATGCTGGGCGTGGGCCTACAAAAACCATTTCTCCTCTAATAATGTTAAACAAATTTGGCAATTCATCCTAGCTTAACTTGCGCAGTAAGCGTCCAATTTTAAGCACATATTGCTCCGGATTTTCCAACAAATGGGTGGCCGAATTGGCCTATTCTTTTTTGAATAAAAAGTCCGTTGGATTTGGTGTCAATACATGACATTAAATAAACAAATACAATTATGGGCAATAAACATAATATGCTACCAAAAGCAAAAAAGAAATCAAAGATTCGTTTTATATTTTTATAAGTTGTCAAGATAAAATTATATTATTCTTTGTTTACCTGAATTTCAAAGTTAGTTGCATAAAAATAACCATCACTCAATTTTATTTCATAAAAATCATTATTTATTAAATTTAAGATAGATTTTTTACCTTCCCAAATAATAATTTTATTATCATTATCTTTAATAAACGCTCCAGGATAAGGGTATGTGGTGGCCCTTACAAGTCTATCAACCTCATCTATGGTCATTTCTAAAAGCAATTCACCATCTTTAGGTGTTCTCCCTTCCCAATAAGTTGCTTTCGACTCATCTTGAGCCAAACCTTTGGCTCTATTCATTTTTAAATCGTTATATAACTTTCCTATCAAGGTTTCATGTGCAAAATTCACTTTACTATATAAAGTCGATGCGCTTTCATTTGCTAATATTGGCACTATTTTCTGACCTAAGATTAAACCGGTATCAACTCCTTCATCCATTTTGAAAAAAGATACACCTGTTTTATCAAGTCCTTTTAGTATTGCCCATGGAATAGCTGCCCTGCCTCTTCCCACAGGTAAAAGTGTAGGATGGGCTCCAATAACACCTAATTTGGGTGTATTTAGAACCTCTTTTGCTGCTATTTGAGACCAACCGATAATAAATAGCCAATCTATTTCATGAACTTCTAATGCCTCTATGGCTTCAATATCATTAATGTGATTTATTTTTATAACAGGAATTTTATTTTTTTCAGCAAATTCATCAACATAAATACGCCCTGATTTCTTCTTGGCTTTTTCATCAGGTATGGTTAATATCAAATCTAATTTTCCGCCTACAGAATAAATTGATTCCATACAACTTAAACCTATTTGGACACAAGTTACAAATGCAAACTTCATATTAATATGTTGGTGGTTTTTTTGTTAAATAAATTAAAGTCCTTAATACTATTTTAACATCATTTATAAAAGTAATATTATTTGAATAAGAACTATCCCAAAAAACTTTTTTTTCATCAGGCATCCCATCAAAAGCATTTACCTGCGCAAGGCCTGTTAAACCCGGCTGACATTGGTAAACACCATTTGCTCTTCTTAAAGCAATTAACTCATCTTGCGTAAATAAACTAGGTCTGGGACCTATCAAACTCATATCTCCTTTAAGAATATTAATTAATTGTGGTAGTTCATCTAAATTTGTTCTTCTAATAAATTTTCCGAAAGGCGTTATTTTTATCTCAGACACTTTAGACGAATCTACATTAGAAGTATTTAATGGCATACTTCTAAATTTTAGCAAAACAAATTCTTTCTCATTTAAGCCAACCCTTTTTTGCTTAAAAATAGGAGTTCCTTGATCTTGAAAATATATAATTAATGCTAAAAATATAAATATTGGAGAAAAAAATATGATACAACACAAAGAAGCTGTAAAATCTATCAATCTTTTAAAAAAAAATCTATACATATTCGTTATTCTATAATTTGAAAGACAGCCTGAAATGCTTCAGCATATACTTTACCAGATTGTCCTCCTCTCAAAGCAGCCAATCCTTTCAAAACTTCATTTGAACGGGGGTGTGGAAATGGTCTCATAACTCCTTCATAAGACTCTAATGCTTCAATCTTTTTCTCAATAGCATTTTCACCAACTTCAATAAATGTATTGGGTAAAAATGGCGAAACATTTGAAGGAAATGCCCAATCTGTAGATGATAAGATTTCCATAAAATACAAACCCTTTATTGGTTTTATATCATTCCTGCGTTGAAATAGCCTTGCAGCAGCTTGACATGCTCTAGATACACATAAGTGGTCATCATTTAAATCTGAAGGGTGATGTGTAAAAATAAAATCCGGCTGAATTTTTTCAATAACTTTTTCAATAAATTGCACCAATTCTAAATGAGGAACAGTATTAAATTTTATATTCGGAAACTCCCCTAATATTGGCAATTCTGCGCCCATAATTTTCTGGGCCTTACAAGTGTCTTGATATAGTTTATCAACTTCAGGCCTATGCTGTCTAGCATCAACATTTCCCGATAAGATACAATTATAAATTTTGTTTCCATTTTGAGATAATACATATGAGCTTGCTCCAAAACCAAGAGCTTCATCATCTGGATGCGCAGTTACAGTTAAATATACTTTTGACATAAATAAACTATTTTATTTTCTCCTTTATTAGTAATTCTTCTAATTGATTCAATAATTTTTCTTTAAGAAAATTTTGATTATAAAAATCTAAGGAATTCTTACATATCTCTTTTATTTGAGCAATTGAAAACTTAGACATTTCTATGCTTTTATTCGCTAAAGCTAAACTGTCACCTGCAGTCACGGCAAAACCACATTTACTTTCATTAATTAAAATTTTCCCTTCACCATTTAAGATTCCTAATATAGGCTTACCCGATGCCATATAGGCTTGAACTTTCGCTGGTACAGTTAACTCAAAAATAGGTTCATCTTTTAATGAAACCAACATAACATCGGCCATTTTAAAAAAATGTGGCATCGTTTCTAAAGGATATCTTCCTAAAAGATGTATTTTACTTAATTTACGATTTTTAATTTCCTTTTTTATCCAATTTACTTTTCTACCATCACCAATTATGATCCAATTAATATCCTCGTTTTTTGTTAATTCAACAGTATCAAGTATTGCTTCAAATCCTTGAGATTCCCCTATATTACCGGCAAACATGATGTTAAAACCTAAGGGAAGATCAGGAATTTTTGAGCTAATTTCTTTTACATTTTCAAAAACATCTTCTGCCCAATTTGGAAAATGTATAATCCTCTTAGATTTATCATTACACTTTTCAAGAATCGAATTTTTAAAAAACCTTGAGCTTATCAAAATTACGTCTGACTTATTGTAAATATTCTTAACCAACTTTTCTATAAAATTGATAATAAATCCTTTTTTAATAGTTGAATTTGCAGTAATACTCTCGGGCCATAAATCTAAGACCCACAAAAACAATGGCGTTTTTTGCCTTCTTTTCATCCATAAACCAGGCAAAGCCATAGTAACTGGAGACAATTGTTGAACAAATATTAAATCAAATTTATCTCTTAATCTAAAAAACACAACAAAATATGAAAAGAAAATGAATGATAAATAATTTAAAATAAGTGGTAATGCTTTACCACTTCTTCTAGGAAATAAAGGCGTTCTAATAACTTTTGCTCCTTGAATATATTCCGTGTTTTTATTAAAAAAATTGTAGCCTTTATAAAATTTTCCTTCCGGATAATTTGGTTTCCCCGTTAAAACTGTGACTTCATGACCTCTTTCAACCAAATCAAAAACAATGTCATTTCCTTTAAAAATTTCCGGATAAAAGTATTGTGAAACGAATAATATTTTCATCTGTTTAAATTTTATTTTTTAGCGGTAACAGCTGCTGTTCGCTATTAATCATTCCTTTGTGTATCAAAATTTGTTATGCTCGTTTCATTTAACTATTTTTTGACCAAACCACTCTTTTGATATAGTCTGTATAAGAAATAATAATTCTCACCACCTTCTCAGAAACATTTGGTATCGAATAATCGGCCACTTGGCGCAAAGTTCTTTCCTTACCTCTTTTTTGCGTATTTATTATTTCCAAAGCCTGCATAATGCGTTCCCGATTTAATCCCACCATCATTACAGAAGCTTCTTCCATCGCTTCCGGACGCTCATGGGCATCACGGATATTTAAAGCTGGAAAATTCATAATCGATGATTCTTCTGAGATTGTCCCGCTATCAGATAAGACTACTTTTGCATTTTTTTGCAAATGGTTGTAGTCGTGAAAGCCCAAAGGTTTCATTAATTGAATCA
>JAVHRE010000170.1:0-4213 GCA_036171495.1 Bacteroidales bacterium | reverse complement strand
AGCATTTCTTATCACATAAATTCAGGATATATTAATTTGCGTTGTTCCCCATTAAAACATTTTACCAAACTATTTGCTGTTCGTTGCGTTGCAATTAATAGTGGACTTTTTTCGTCGAACATTGTTACATCAATTGCAGGAATTGTTAAAAGCATTGCTTTTATTTCTTTTGTTAAATCTTCTTTTAAGCCATGTTCTTTAATAACATTTAACACAACTTTATCAACATAAGGGCGGTATGGTTCCATTAAATCGTCTGCCAAACAATATGCATTATATCTGTTGTGATGGAATATTCCCAATGTTGGCAATAATCCGGCACTTACAATACTTCGTGCCATTGTGCCACGTAAAATGGCATAACCGTAATTCAAATAATTATTTGGCGGATTGCCTTCGCGTAAACGTTTAAATGTAGCTTCGCCAATTTCTTCATCAATATTTTCTGTATCTTCAATGTTATCATCTGCTTTTTCGAAATTTTTTAAATCTATTCCCGAAAAAACATGTTGCCAGTAATATGCTGCTGCTGTAGCTTCACAATTATTGGTATCGCCGCTGTTTACATTTTTATATAATGGAATTAAATAGCTGTTATCTATTCCAATACTTTGTAACAATAATGCTTGATTTTTTATTTTTTGACTTGCAGTTTGTGCCCAAAGCTGTTTTTTTAATGGTTCGCTTGCATCAATTTGAGCCCTGAATCTTTCGCTTTGAATAGTGTTTCCGCTAAGTGGCAACAATAAGCCCGTAGGTAAATGTTTGCTGTTACATGTTATAACTGCGACATTATTTTCGAGCAATGATTCAATAAGCCCTTGTGTTATTGTTACTTGCTTATTGTCTAATACAACTATGCCAATGTCTTCAATTGGAATTGTTGCTTTGGCTTCTTTTTTATATTCAGCAAAACCATCAAGGTTTTGCAACTTTCCGAAAGTTTGCAAAGGCTCTTGCGTCGTTAACTTTCGGAAAGTTTGCTTTGTTTCGGTTAGTTCTTGTGGGTTTTGTAATTCTGTTTCTACCAAATGTACAATCATTTGCGCATCTTTTAAATTAAGATAAGCAGGATTTCCAAAATAAAGAGTTCGTTTTATCATAATTTATTATTATTAAATAATTTAAAATAAGCTTTATATAATTCCGGTTCATTTTCTTTAAGTAGTTTTCTAAATAATATTTTTTCCTTATAATCATTTTGTAATCTGGCTTTTTCGGCTTTATATAACAAATAACAGGCATACATACCTTTTTTTGATGAATAAATAAATTCATTTTTCTCTGAGAATATTTTTAATGGAAGTTGTTTGTATATCCAACCCCATGCAGGTGCCATTTCTTTACCGTATTCGTTAATAACAGATATTAAAGTTTTATTTTCAATTTCATCTGTTTGTACTTCATCTGAATTAATTAGTAGTGCTTCCATATAGTTTTGCCGGGCTTCGTCAAACTCACTTAACGTCCATTGTGTATTGGCTAAAAGTATAAGAATGTTTGCAGTAGCTTTATTTGTTTCTAAATATTTTAATATTTCTTTTTCGGCATTTATAGGATTATTAGCCATTAAATAAAGGTTGGCAAGATTTGTATTATTATTGATTAAAAAAATGTTTTCATTTTTTACGATTGTGATAACATTTTGTAATATTACATCTTTAAATATATTTGGTCCCCAAGCATTTGGAAATGTATAACTTTCAAGTTCGGTTAATAATAAATTAATTTTATCAGAAGTTTTTAATCTTTCGCATTTATCAAAAATATTTTTCCAGTATGATATTATTTTTAAAGCTATTGCAGCTTCTTCGTCGTTTGCATCTTGATGTAATATTGTATGAAATATTTTTTTAGATTGAACAAAATTAAATTCTTCTAAACATTTCCATCCTTTTGCAAGTTGTTCGGTTTGCCACGAAAATAAATTTAGCTGAATATTTGTTTGTTGATTCGCGGGTTCTTTTTTTGAGTTTGCAAAATCAACTTTATTATCATCTTTTTGAAGAATTTTGATTTTTTTCACTTTATTACACTTTATTACAAGATGTTAATTATAGATTATATTAATAATACATTCTCAAACTTTCCGAAAGTTTGAGAAAAACCATCAATTGTTAAACCCTCAAGGTTTTGCTCGGGCTTAAGCTTGGTTAAACCTTGAGGGTTTTGCTATAATTGAGGATTTTACTTTAAATAATTTTATTTTTCTAATCTCAAATCAATTGTTAAGTTTGCTTGTTTAGTATGCGAATATTTAAAGTTTTCCAAGTTATCAAACAAAGATATTACTTCTTCTTTTAATACAAAAGTTTCTTTATTATTAATAATGTCATTGTACGATGAAAATTTCCATTGTGTGTGGTCAGTTGTAAAACCATGCTTAACAGGATTATTGTGAATATAAATAACCATTTGCTGTAAATATTCCTGCGATGTGATTTCTTTTTGTTTAAAATTAGGAATAAATAAACTACCCATGCGTCTATTTACTTTGTTAAATGCTTGAGTATAACAACTAAAAAGTTTTGAAAATTGTTTCGAAATTAAAAGTTGTAACTTTCCGAAAGTTTGCTCGGCTTGTGGCTTGGACAACTTTCGGAAAGTTTCTTCATCGAAAGTTTGCTTAGGCTCGAGCGATGTTAACTTTCGGAAAGTTTTACCACCCTCTCTCACCACCGTTTTCAATTCTTCTTCGCTTTTAATTTTTATTAAAAAATGAAAATGATTTGGCATTAAACAATAAACTAATGTGTTTGCAACAGGCGAAATATATAATTTGTATTTTGTTATAAAGAAACGGAAATTTTCTTCGGATATAAAAATATTCTCGAAACCATTGGCGTGATTATAAATATGGTAGTATTTTGAGGGTTTAAGCATTATTATATGTTTAAATAAATTCTATTTTATAAGAATTAAAATAATCACACAAAATGTGTAACACAAAATGTGTTATTATTTTAATCGTTGAATCCATCGTATTAAAAACTTATCATAAGTTTCGTAGTATGGGTTTTCTACTGAAGAATTATAAAATACCATTTCCTTTTCGAGTAAAGCTTCTAATCCTCTTGATATTAATGACGAAGTACCTAAGTTATACTTGCTAATAAACGATTTTGAGTGTGCTTTGTAAAGTTTCTCTTCGCACGAAATTGCCCGTAATAATTGCCATTGAGCGGTTGTTAATAAATTTCGATACTGGAAAAAAGTATTCTCGTTTAGTTTTAATATTTCAATTGCAATTTGTTGCACATCGTTGAAATTGATGTTTTTTATTCCTGATGCAAATAAATAATTGCAAAAATACTGTGTATAAAAAGTATGACAATATGTAAAATCAATAATAAAATCTATACTTTGTTTGCTTATTTTTCTTTTATGTTCAGTAAAAATATTTAAAATAAAGTCGGAGTATTTGTTTTTGTTTATAAAATCTAAATGTAAATTTACGCAACTTGCATAAAATGGTCGTTTTGCATTATTAAAAATTTGGTGCATCATTTTTTGATTACTGCCGCAAAAAATAAATTGAGTGTTTTTTAATGTTTGTATATGCGTTCTAAGCAATGCCTCTGTATTTTTTTCGGGATACTCTATTATTTGTTGAAACTCATCAATGGCAAAAATTATTTTTTTGTTTTGCGAATCTAAAAATGAGAATAATTGCTGAATAGTTTTTTCGTATTGTTTTGTTTCGCCTAATTCGAAACTTAACTCCGGCGAACCCGATAAAATATCGAAACTTATTAAAGGTCGCAATAATTTAATTGCATCAATAATTTTTTTCCCAATTCCTTTGTTTTCCGGAAAACTATTGTAAATAACTGTAGCTAATTGATTTGTAAATTCTTTTAAGTTATTACTGCTTAATATGTCAGCATAAATGCAAGTAATTTTATTGTTCTTTTTGTAAGTGTCAAATACATGATGTATCAAACCTGTTTTGCCAATTCTTCTAATTGCAAAAAGTGTGATGTTTAAATTGTTATTAATATTTTTTTTAATAATTGCAGTTTCTGTTTCGCGGTCGCAAAAATATTTTGCTCCTTTATATCCCGAAACTATAAATGGGTTAAATTCTTTTTCCATAATGCAAATATAAAATAAATTTTAATAATAACACAAAATGTGTAACACAAAATGTGAGATTTCTTTTTTAATCAAAAGAATTCCTCGCAGCTCTGCTGCGGGGTAAATAAAAAATATT
>JAVHRE010000169.1:0-4216 GCA_036171495.1 Bacteroidales bacterium | reverse complement strand
TTATTGTTAATATAATACATCGTTTTTTCATATATTAGCTTGACGCGTATGCGCCCAAAGCGGGACAAATAGCGTCTCCCACAAAAAGCGGGACTCAATACAGAGCTTCGTTTTTCCGTCAAGTCGGAACAAGTTGTGAGATGCTGTCCTTCGACATGCTCAGGACAAGTTCAGCATGACGAACCTGTCCCGCTTTAGGCGGAATTAGAAGTCCCCTTAACAAACTTTAGTTACGTTTTATACAAATGCACAATCGCCATCGCCATCTTGAATAAAATCTTGTTCAACATGTAAATCGGTGGTTGTTAAATAATTACGTGATATATTTTTGCTGTATAAAAATGATAACCGGTTGTTTATTTTATCAATTATTTTTGACTGATAGGTTGTTAATATATCTAAATTGTACTTAATCAGAATATTATTAACAACTTCAACAATAACATCTTCGTAACCGTTTTCGATATAAAGATATGGGGTTTTTAAATGTCTATCGCGTATTGTAAACAAGGCAAAACCTACTATTAATTTATTGTTAAGTATTTTTAAACAAATATTTTTAAATTGCTTAGCCTCCGAAGTAAATTGATATTTAATGCTTTTGGGTGAAAATATTTCAGTTTCTTTTACCCATGGAAATTCTAATATCCAATTTATTTCTGATTTGTTACGAAGAAAAATATTTGAATTACAATTGTTTTTAATGAAATTAAATATCTCATCGTCAATTTTTTTAACCGTTTCGATTTTAATGTTTTGATTGTTGATAATCTTTTTCTTTTTGATAAATAAATCGTGCAATATATTTATAGAAAAATCAAAAATTGAAAAAAGAGGTTTTATATATTTTGCTTTGTTATATCGTGAGGTTAAAACTTGTTTTGTGCATGAACGCCTATAAATTCGAAGTCCATTTTTACAGGTTAAAACGTTAAATTTTTGTAATTTTTTACATAATTCGTAAGTAGATGGAGCAAATTCTGTTATTAAAATTTTATTGTTCCATAGCTCAATGGCTTTGTTAGTAAGAGTTTTTGCAATTCCTTTTCTTCTTGAGTTTTGATGAACCCAAATGCAACTCATCCAACCAACTTTTTCGTTTTGCCCTTCTTTGAAAATAAAATCTGGCAAAACACCTAAATAACCCGCAAGTCCAAAATCAAGATAAATTAAAATTAGTAAAACATCATTTTCGTTTGCACGTGGGTTGTTGATATGCGAAACGGCTCTAATATAAGATATTGGAACATGAGGCATTGTGTTATATTCATCGGAATTAATGAATTGAAGTAATTGAGATTTGTTTAGTGTAACAATGTTCATTATAAAATAAATGAATTATAAATATTACAAATTTATAATATCTATGAAATATAGCTATTTATTTTTAGGGAATTCTTCCAGGATAAACTTTTAATGCTTCGGCAAGTGTTTGCATTGCATTACGCAAATCGTCAATTTTTAAAACATAAGCGAGTCGGCATTCATTAGCTCCCAATAAAGGATTTGAATAAAATCCACTTGCCGGAGCCATCATCAAAGTTTGGTTATTATAATTAAAACTTGTTAATAACCATTCGCAAAATTTATCGGCATTATCAATTGGAAATGAGGCAACAGCATAAAAGGCACCTTTGGGCATCGGACAATAAACACCTGGCATTTTATTTAATTCGTTAACCATAAAATTTCGCCGTTCAACATATTCGTTGTAAACCTCTGTAAAATATTCTTTAGAGGTATCAATAGCTGCTTCCGCTGCAATTTGTCCAAAGGTTGGCGGACAAAGTCGTGCCTGTGCAAATCGCATTGCTGCACGCATTATATCACAATTATGACTAACCAAAACTCCAATTCTAACGCCACACATACTATAACGTTTTGATACGCTGTCTAAAAGAATAACATTTTGTTCTAAACCTTTTAAGTTCATTGCAGAAAAATGTTTTTCTCCATCGTAACAAAATTCACGATAAACCTCGTCGGCAAATAAATATAAATCGTATTTTTTAATTAAAATAGCGAGCTTTTCAAGCTCTTCTTTTGAATACAAAGAGCCTGTTGGATTATTAGGATTGCAAATCATTATCCCTTTGGTTTTTGGAGTAATAATTTTTTCAAATTCTTCAATTGCAGGAAGGGCAAAATCATTTTTTATTGACGAAACAATTGGCTTAACAACCACCCCCGTTTGAATAGCAAACCCATTATAATTAGCATAATATGGTTCGGGAATTATTACCTCTTCGTCAGGATTTATGCAAGATAAAAATGCAAAAAGAACAGCCTCGCTTCCGCCGGTGGTAATTATCATTTCGTTTTCGCTAACTTCTATTCCAACACTTTTGTAATAAGAAGCTAATTTTTGACGATAAGATAAAAATCCGTTTGACGGACTATATTCAATTACTTTAAGTTTAGTGTTTTGTATTGCCTCAATTGCTATTTCCGGAGTTTTAATATCAGGTTGACCAATATTTAAGTGATACACTTTAATTCCACGTTTTTTTGCAGCATCGGCAAATGGAACTAATTTACGTATAGGAGAAGCAGGCATTTGCTTTCCCCTTTCGGAAATAAAAGGCATGAAATCTAATTAGTTTTATTAATACTTGGCACTGTTTCGTCTTTTACCGGAACAGTTTTTTCTTCAGTAGCTTTTTCAACAGTTCCTTTAATATTAAGAATTACAGGCGAGTTAGAAGAATTAGAGGTAACTGTAATTGTTTTTTGAATTAATCCAACGCGTGTAGTGTTATACTTTACTTTAATAACTGCTGATGCTCCTTTTTGAATAGGGTCTTTAGGCCATTCGGGAACAGTACAACCGCAAGATGCTTGGCAATTAGTAATAATTAAGGGTGATTTTCCGGTATTTTTAAATTTGAATTCGCAAGTCCCATCACCATTGTATGGAACTGTTCCATAATCGTGAGTTGTGTTTTCAAATAGCATAAACGGTGCGTTTTTAGCAGCTTTAATACTGTCTTTTGCCGACATTGTTTGTGAAAACGTTATTGATGTTGCAAACAAAACAACAAACAATGATAACATAATTGATTTCATAAAAATTAGTTTTTAAATTATTAATTAATAGTGCAAAATTACAGTATTTATAATAAAAAAAAGATTTTTTTATTTTTATTTTTTAGCAAAAAACGTACCCTAATGTTATGAATTTAATAATCAGCATAATAACATCTGTGATAAAATCGAAGCGTTTTATACCGAAGGTAATTTGATTTCCGAAAATGCTTGCTGAAACGGAGAAGGGGCGAATGGGTGAAACGGTGATTTGTTGCCCATTCTCCCTTTCCCCGATTCTCCTATTCATTCTGTTTTTTCGTAAACCCGACAATCTTTGAGTATAAATGATTTTCGTTATGCAGAATTAGCTAAAATACACAAAAGAAAATACAACTGTTAACCCCAAAACAAATCCTGTAATAACTTGCAAATAATTGTGAGCATTTAGCCGTAATCGTGCAGTTGAAATAATACCTGCTAAAATTATGCTGAACATTATAAAATATTGAATATCGGCATCAAGTCGTAAAGATAAAGCAATTAATGCTCCTGCAATTCCACCAATTGCTAAAGTATGAAAGCTGATTTTCCACCAAATTGTAATTAACAAAGCCAGTGATGCAATTGCAACAACCGCCGAAATATAAGCCAAAAGAATTTTTGGCATAGGTAAACTTTTTAAAAAATAATATCCTAAAAAATAAAATAATAAAGCAAAAATTGCAGGTATTACTCTTTCGGAGCGAGCGTCCATTTCAATGTTTTTAATTAGTCGTCTGTAAATAAATACCGGCAACGAAAGTATGGGTAATATACAAGTACTAAAACCAATTATTAAATATAAAAAGGTTTTTGCTTCGCCGTTTATTGTTTCGAGGTATGTTCCCGAATTAAAGAACAAATAAAGACCAATTGTTGGCATTAGTAAAGGATGAAAAATATATGAAACAACAGTTGTACAAATTTTTTCGGTTCGTGTAGGAACTTCGTTCATCATAATTTTAAATTATAGAATTGGTACTTATGCCCTTTTTTGGATAAAGCCGATTTTTCGGCTGTTTCAACAGCCACGACTTCAATGGAGTGGCATTAATTTATTATGGGCTACTCAATGTTTAATTATTATTTGTCAAGTTTCACCACTTTCTCCACTAACACCTGCTTACCACCTATATACAACCCAACCAAC
>JAVHRE010000168.1:0-4268 GCA_036171495.1 Bacteroidales bacterium | reverse complement strand
TAAAAAATAATATAATAAGACAATGAGAAAGTCTAAACCTAAAAAACGTATAGCTATTCCCGATCCAAAATTTAATGATACACTTGTAACAAGGTTCGTTAATGAGCTTATGTATGATGGCAAAAAAAGTATAGCTCTTAATTCATTTTATGAAGCTATCGAAATAATTTCAAAAAAATCAAAAGATGCTGGTGTTGAACCACTTGATTTTTGGAAAAAAGCATTAGAAAATATTACTCCTGAAGTAGAAGTAAAAAGCCGCAGAGTTGGTGGTGCAACTTTTCAAGTTCCTACCGAAATCCGTCAAGACCGTAAAATTTCTATAAGCATTAAAAATCTTATCGAATTTGCACGTAAACGCAGCGGACGTTCTATGAGCGAAAAGCTTTCTGCCGAAATAATTTCTGCATACAACTCCGAAGGTGGAGCATATAAAAGAAAAGAAGATATTCACAGAATGGCAGAAGCTAACAAAGCTTTCTCGCATTTTCGCTTTTAAATTTGTTCTTTGAAGTAGTGGATTAATGATAAAAGATTTAAAATATACCAGAAACATTGGCATCATGGCTCACATTGATGCCGGTAAAACCACTACTACTGAACGTGTTTTATATTATACAGGTATTAACCATCGCATGGGCGAAGTTCACGAAGGCTCTGCAACCATGGATTGGATGATACAAGAACAGGAAAGAGGAATTACAATTACATCTGCTGCAACCACAACCTATTGGAAATATTTAAACGAAGATTATAAAATTAACATTATTGATACTCCCGGTCACGTAGATTTCACAGTTGAAGTTGAACGTTCATTAAGAGTACTTGATGGTGCTGTTGCTGTGTTTTGTGCCGTTGGTGGTGTTGAACCACAATCGGAAACCGTTTGGCGACAAGCTACGAAATACCACGTACCACGAATTGCTTTTGTAAATAAAATGGACAGACCCGGAGCCGATTTTTATGGAGTTATTACTCAAATACAAAAGAAACTTAAAGCAAATCCAATTCCTTTGCAATTGCCCATAGGTAACGAAGATAACTTTAAAGGTGTTGTTGATTTAATTTCGAGAAAAGCTATAATTTGGGAAGATGAAACTCTTGGTTCTACATATAATATTGTTCCTGTTCCACAAGAAATGAATGCAGTTGTTGAAGAATGGACAGAATATATGTTAGAAAAACTTGCCGAAACTGATGATGATATTCTCGAAAAATTTTTGAATGATAAAAACTCTATTACTACTCAGGAAATTCATAATTCTATTCGCAAAGCAACAATAAAAATGAAAATTGTTCCTATGTTTTGCGGTGCTGCGTTTAAAAATAAAGGGATTCAAACATTACTTGATGGAATTATTGCCTATTTGCCAAGTCCATTGGACATTGAAAGCATAAAAGGAATTGACCCCCGCAACGAAAAACAAATTGAACGACATCCTAACAATGAAGAGCCATTTTCTGCTCTTGCATTTAAAATAGCTACCGATTCTTATGTTGGTAGATTAACATATTTAAGAGTGTATTCTGGAGTTCTTAAAACCAGTGCTATGGTTTACAATGCACGTACCGGGAAAAAAGAAAGACTTACACGATTATTCCAAATGCACGCCAACAAACAAATTCCAAAAGATGAAATTGAAGCTGGAGATATTTGTGCAGCAGTTGGATTAAAAGATGTTAAAACAGGCGACACACTTTGCGATGAACATCATCCAATTTTTCTCGAAAAAATGGTTTTTCCAGAACCAGTTATTGGTTTAGCAATTGAACCTATTAGTCAAGCAGATATCGAGAAACTTACAGCCACTCTTCAAAAACTTGCCGACGAAGACCCGACATTTTCAGTTAAAATTGATGAAAACACAGGTCAAACAACTATTAACGGAATGGGCGAGCTACATCTCGAAATTATTATTGATAGATTAAAAAGAGAATATAATTTACAAATAAATCAAGGCGTTCCAATGGTAGCATATAAAGAAACACTTACTACCGAAGTTGAACATCACGAAATATTTAAGAAACAATCCGGTGGCAAAGGAAAATTTGCCGATATAACTGTTAAAATTGGACCTGCCGATAAAGGAATTTCAGGATTGCAATTTATTAATGAACTTAAAGGTAATAATTTACCAAAAGAATATGTTTTAGCTGTTGAAAAAGGATTTAAAATGGCAATGAATAATGGACCACTTGCAGGTTATACTTTAGATAATCTAAAAGTGTTTTTACAAGATGCAAGTTTTCATCCTGTTGATTCCGATGCTGTTTCTTTTGAAATTGCTGCAAATTTATCATATCGCAATGCCTGCTTAAATGCAAACCCAACCCTTCTCGAACCAATAATGAATATTGAAGTGGTTACTCCAGAAGAATATATGGGCGAAGTAATGAGCGATTTAAATCGCCGTCGTGGTCAAATTTGTGGAATGGATAACAGATTAGGTGCAAGAATTGTAAAAGCTCAAGTTCCTCTTTCAGAGATGTTTGGATATGTAACAATTTTACGTACAATTACTTCAGGCAGAGCATCTTCATCAATGGAATTTTTTCAATATCAAAAAATGCCAATTGAACTTGCAGCCGAAATCATAAAAAGAGTTACAGGAAAGCAAATTTTTATTAATCAATAATATGAGCCAAAGAATTAGAATAAAATTAAAATCTTACGACCACAATTTGGTTGACAAGTCAGCCGAAAAAATCGTAAAGACTGTAAAATCAACAGGTGCAGTAGTAAATGGACCAATTCCTTTGCCAACGCACAAAAGAATTTTTACAGTTTTAAGGTCGCCTTTTGTAAATAAAAAATCAAGAGAGCAATTTCAATTAAGTTCACACAAAAGATTATTAGACATCTATAGCTCAACTTCAAAAACCATTGACGCATTAATGAAACTTGAACTTCCGAGTGGTGTAGAAGTAGAAATAAAAGTATAAACTTTTAATTCCAAATATCAAAAACAGAAATGAGTTGAAATAAATAGAAATACATTGAAATACATTGAAATACGTTGAAATGAATTGAAACAACATAATAACTTAATAACAAATAACTTAATAACTTTAAGAAGTTAGAAGTGAGAAGTTAAACCAATGAACAATAATTAATATAAAATATTCAATAATAAATTAAAAAATGGCAGGACTAATAGGTAAAAAAATCGGAATGACTTCGATTTTCAGTGCCGAGGGAAAAAATATTCCATGCACTGTTTTACAAGTTGGTCCCTGTGTAGTAACACAGGTGAAAACCGTTGAAAAAGACGGTTATGAAGCAATTCAACTTTCTTTCGATGAAAGAAAAGAAAAAAATACTCCAAAACCTTTATTGGGGCATTTTAAAAATTCTAATACTACTCCTAAAAGAATAGTTAGAGAATTTAAAAAATTTGATGTTTCAACAATAAAACTTGGCGATGTACTTACTGCCGAAATTTATAAAGAAGATAGATTTGTTGATGTAGTCGGTATTACAAAAGGTAAAGGGTTTCAAGGAGTTGTTAAACGTTATGGTTTTTCAGGAATTGGGGGTACCACTCACGGACAGTCAGATAGATTAAGACATCCCGGTTCGCTTGGTGCAAGTTCATTTCCTTCGAGAGTATTTAAAGGAATGAGAATGGGGGGACACATGGGTTCAATCAGAATGAAACAGCTAAACCTAGAAATCGTAAAACTAATTGCCGAACAAAATATTTTAGTAGTTAAAGGCTCGGTTCCCGGGTCTAATGGTTCATATATAATTGTAGAAAAATAATGGAACTATCAGTATTAAATATAACAGGAGCAGATTCCGGACGAAAGATAGCACTTAATGATGCTATCTTTGGAATCGAATCAAACGACCATGCCATTTATCTTGATGTAAAACAATTTATGGCAAATAATCGTCAAGGAACACATAAATCTAAACAACGTGCTGAGATTAGAGGAAGTTCGAAAAAAATTAAAAAACAAAAAGGAACTGGCGGAGCTCGTGCAGGTAATATTAAATCACCTACTATTGTTGGTGGTGGACGAGCTTTTGGACCGCAACCACGCGATTATAGTATTAAGCTAAATAAAAAAGTAAAACAACTTGCAAAAAAATCTGCTCTTACTACAAAAGCAAAAAGTAATAATATTATTATTATCGAAGATTTCGATTTTGAACAAGCTAAAACAAAGAATATTATTGATTTACAAAATAACTTAAAAATTAATAATAAAAAATCTTTAATAGTGTTGGCTAATCAAAAGAAAAACGTATATTTGTCATCTCG
>JAVHRE010000167.1:0-4281 GCA_036171495.1 Bacteroidales bacterium | reverse complement strand
AATTAAATCAACAACCCTGCTCGAATAGCCCCATTCGTTATCGTACCACGAAAGAACTTTAACAGTTTTACCAAGTACCATTGTGCTTTGTGCATCAAAAATGCTTGAGTGTGAATTGTGAATAACATCAACCGAAACAATAGGGTCTTCGGTATATTCGAGTATGCCTTTTAAAGGACCTTCGGCAGCTTTTTTCATTGCTGCATTAATTTGTTCTTTAGTAACTTCTACTTTTAAATTTGCAACAAAGTCCACTAATGAGCCGGTTGGAGTTGGAACCCTTACTGCCATTCCATCAATTTTACCCTTTAAAGCAGGAATTATTTTCCCAACGGCTTTTGCTGCACCTGTTGTTGTTGGAATTTGCGATACTGCACAGGAACGTGCTCTGCGTAAATCTTTATGTGGCGAATCCAATATCATCTGGTCGTTTGTATATGAGTGAATTGTTGTCATAAAACCATTTTCAATACCAAAAGCATCATTTATTACTTTTACAACTGGAGCAAGACAATTTGTTGTGCAACTTGCATTAGAAACGCATTGGTCGGTTGGTAATAAATCGTTATTGTTTACACCTAAAACAATCATTCTGTCAATTGTGTCTTTTGCGGGAACTGTAAGAATTACTTTTTTTGCTCCGGTTTTTAGATGGTCGCCATAACCGCCTTTTTCACTTTCTTTATTTACGAATTTTCCTGTTGATTCAATAACAACATCGGGAGTTGTAGTCCATTTAATATTTGCCGGACTTCTTTCGGCAGTAACTTTTATTTTTACACCATTTACAATAAGGTTTTCGTTGTCGAAAGAAACTGTTCCTTCGAATCTTCCTTGTGTAGAGTCGTATTTTAAAAGATGTGCAAGGGTATGTGTGTCGGTTAAATCGTTTATCCCTACAATTTCTAATTCAGGATGGTTTAATGAAATTTTAAAAACGTTTCGTCCAATTCGTCCGAAACCGTTAATTGCTACTTTTATCTTTGTCATATTCAATTAATTTAAGTATTTTAAAGAAAAATTTAATTTATCAAAATTAGTTATAATAACTAAAACAGCAAAAATTTTTAGCGTTTTTCAAACACAAGACGGATTCTAATCCCGCAAAAGCGTGACAAATAGTGTCATTGCGAGGAACAGCCTGCCCCGATTTTTTTCGGGGAAGCAATCTCTATGCTTATTTAGTGCCTGTCCATAAAGTCAAAGATTTTCAAAAATGAAAGCCCTAAGCCTCAAATCTCAAGTCCCAAATCTCAAGAAAAAAAATGCCATTAACCATTGTCTATTAGTCATTTGTGATTTGTTATATTTTTTCTTTTTTTCTTGGAATTTGAGATTTGGAATTTGGGACTTTTTACTATTTATGATATTACAGACAGACACTATTTAGTGTTAGAAAGAAAACTCAGTGTTTGTCTATAATGTTCGATTTTATTATTATGCTTGTTTTGAAAACAGTTATTTACATTAGTGAACTCTTTTTTCTTTAAGTCGCTTTTCAAGTAGCTGAATTTCATGTCTTTCAAAAGTCATAAACAAAAGACTAATTATAGTGAGTAAAATTACTAATTATTTTTAGTAAATTGTAATAATTATTCTATTTCCAAAATATTATCACTATCTCCAATTTGTTTTAAATCTGGAATTGAACTTCCAGCAATTCCTTTAATTGAACCAATAAAATGATTTGTATTTAGCAAAACTTTCTCGAGTTGTTTTTCGCGTTGTTTCCAAATTCTTTCCATTGCACGTTTTTCTTGAGTATAGCTATTTTGCAGGTCGGTAAAGCCTTCAATAATCGCCCCTATTTGTAAACGGAATTCTGTACTTATTAAATAATCATATAGCATTTGCATTTTTTCACCTTTATTAGTTTGGGATGAATACGCTTCATTTATTTTAATAAGACTTTCTCTTAAAACTAAAACCAAACCTTTAAAATCATTAAAAGTGCAAATCCAAACGCCATCTTTTTGTCCAATTCTATCAATGCCATCAGGTAAAGCTTCTGTAACAATTATACAAATATCAGCTTTTATAGCAACTGCATCAGTTTTAAGTTTGCTAATCCATTCATTTGTAAAGACCTTTGTTCTTTTACTTTCATAAAGAATTATTCCGCAATCTGAATTAAATTTATTTTTTACAGTTTGCACAACATCGGCACCTTTAACACCTTTAGCAACTTCTGAAATTATGTCAAATGGAAATATGTTTTTCAATATCTCTTCAATTGCTAATTCCTGAACCTCTCCTTGCAACTGCATAGAACCTTGCTCTGATTTTCGTTTCATTTCTTCTGCAAGTTCTTGTTGGTCTTTTAATTTTTTTTCAAGCTCCATTATTTTCAATGTAGAGTCTTCATCGGCTTGTTTTTTTATCTTAATCTTTTCTTCCTTAAGTTTTTCTGAAAACTCTTTTTCTTTTTCTAAAGCTATAAGGTCACGAAGTTCATCTTTTTCTCTTTTAAGTTTTTCAATTTCAGCTTTGGTTTTATTTAAATCTTTTAACTGATTTGATTTTTCTGCTAATTCTTTTTGTATAGTTTGAAATTGTTCATCAGTTTCATTTTTTAATTCAGCTTTTATACTTTTTTCAATTATTGCTTTTTCTGTAACTAACTTTGCCTTAACTTCTTTTTCAATTTGTTCTTTTACATTTTCTTTTTCTTTTGCTAATTGTTCTTTAGCTACAACGATATCTTTTAACTTATGCTGAAACTCAATATCTTTTTTTGCATTTTGAGCGTCAAAATCTTTTTTTAGCTGATCCTGAACCTGATGAAATAAAATTTCACTTACATTAATTTCAGCCCCGCATTTAGGGCAAATAACATTATTTTTGTTTTCCATTATAATATTAAAATTGATTTCGGATTATATTATCAATATATTTTGTTATATTATTTAAAACTAAAGATAATATTTTAACTGTAAACTTTCAAATTTTGACTTAAAAAACATTTTTTCTTCAATCAAAATTCGATATTCGTTATTTCTTTTGTAGTTAAAATATTTGGCAATTAAATTAAATGCAAATCCCTTAATTTCCAAAAACATTTTGCAGTAGCTTCAATATCGGCTGCGGCATTATGTGCATCTTCAAAATCGCATCCAAAAAGTTTTACATGCAACTCCGAAAGTTTGGGCCATTTATATCCATAATTCCCTGGAATTTTACAGTAATCAGTTGACGCATGCATTGTGCAAAGCCGAGGTTTATTAAAAAGATTTGTGTTAATGCTTTTGCGAAACAACTCAGCTCCCACAATTTTTTCGTCGAAACTTATGTTGTGTGCAATAATGTTTTTCGATTCTTCTATTTGTTCATTAAACAAGTTAAGAACGTAATTCAAATCTTTTCCTTCATTTAAAGCTATTTCGGTAGTAATTCCATGTATTCTTGATACTTCTATAGGAATTGTATACCCTTCGGGCTTAATTATAAACTGTTGTTGGTCAATTCTTTTTTTATCTGAATCATAAACAAGCCATGCAATTTGAACCATTCGTGGCCAATTATTGGTGTCTGTAACGGGAGCTTTATAATTTCTTGGAATGCCAGTTGTTTCTGTATCAAAAAATAAATACATAATAGTTGTTTTTAATTATTCGGAAAATTAATGACATTTTTAATTTTATCAAAAAAATGTTTTAAACAATTCTGATGATAATGATAATTTTTAATAAATTTGCATTAACGAATTAATCTTTAAAAATGAAACATTATACTGAAATAATAACAAAAGACCCAAATAAAAGATTTGGAAAACCATGTATTAGAGGACTTAGAATAACTGTTTATGATATTTTAGGTTGGTTAGCCTCAGGTATGACATCAAAACAAATAATTAAGGACTACCCCGAATTACTTGAAACAGATATTCTTGCATGTTTATCGTATGCCGCTGACAGAGAACATAAAATCAGGGCAGTTTTATGAAACTATTATTCGACGAGAATATCTCATTTCGTTTAATTAACAAAATTAAAAGTTTGTACCCAAACGCTAAACAGGTAAGAGAAGCGGGGCTTGAAAATTTAACTGACATTGAAATATGGGAATATGCAAAAAAAAACAACTTTACAATTGTAACTTTCGATGCTGATTTCTATGAAATTACTGTATTAAAAGGACAACCTCCAAAAGTTATTTGGTTACGTACTGGAAATACATCAACTAATAATTTGGTGAAAATATTTGAAGATAATTACGAATTAATATACGAATTTATTTTGAACGAGAACTATAAAGATATAGGTTGTATAGAAATTGATTAAC